>NZ_JABEPH010000406.1:0-4855 GCF_013004495.1 Rhizobium sp. SEMIA 4085 | reverse complement strand
CTGCGCCCAAGGGCGGGAAGGACAGGGCGTTCATGCTGCCCCTGCCGCGCGACCTCCTCCAGAACCTGGAGATGGTGCGGCAGCAGACCAAGGGCCTCGCTAGCCCGTTCGCCTTCCCGTCGCTGAACAGCGAGTCCGGCCACGTCGAGGAGATGCGGCGGACGAACGAGTTTCCCTACGCCCCGCATCAGATGCGGCACACTTACAGGACGGCGGCTTTGGAGGCAGGGGGTGGACATGCAGACTATCACGCTCCTGATGAACCACAGGCCCGCGGGCGTGACCTGGGGCTACATCACCCGCGCCCACCTCGTCGGAACGATGCGGGAGTCTCAGGAGCTGATCTGCTCGGCCATGCCCCGATTTCGCGGTCAATAGCCCAGCAAGGCTCAGCGAGAATAGGCTATTTTCTCTTTTCGCTGAGTTACCTTTTGTCCGTTGAGGCGCCCGCAGGCTGAAAACGCCTGCGGATACAGCGAGCAAGAGAGAGATTGCGCCCCGACACCCATCTTCAACGATAGGAGTGCCGACGGCATGGAAAGCTTGTTTACAGAGGTGATCGATCGCCTCGCCCGCATCGAGGCAACGCTCGCTTCCCCGCGGAAAGAATACCTGACGGTCGAAGACGCGGCAGACTTCATCAGCATCTCGAAGGTGCTACTGGACGAATGGCGCTGCAAGGGCGGCGGCCCCGCCTATCACAAGATCGGACGCCGCGTCGTCTATTCCGTCGCTGACCTGCGTGCGTTCGCGTCCGCCTCAAGAGTTGAGGCCCTGCGATGAGCGATTTCTCAGAAAGAAACGGGCGCACCGTGGACATCGATGCGCCCGAGAGCAGCTCAGGGACAAGGACCGGACATTTGCATTCCAGTACTGAAGTGAACTCTGCCGCGCGCACCGCGCCCAAGGTGCCATCGCTTGAGGCAAGCGCGCTTGCTCTTCATCTCAAGGGCGGTCATGAACTCATCCCGCTTCACTCTCCAGACGACTTCGACCCGAAAGGTCGACCTCAAGATTGCCGCAGCTCTACTCGCCGTCTTGGAAGAGATCGAGATTTACCACCAGTCCTTGGCGGATTTCGTCGGCGCCCTGATCATGAAGGCCGGCGACGGCAATTCGTGGAGCAAGAGCATCGAGGAGCACGTTCGACAAAAGTGGAAGGAAAACTCGCCGCCTCGAAAGAAGACGACGAAGGCGCCGCTTGCGGCTAACGCATAGCCACGCGGCCGGTCACTCCGCCGTCGCACCTTCTGTGCTGGTTCGTTCTGCGAACCCACCGCGGCAGGATGTGACGGTCTTGGGCATACTGGTGCCCTTCACCTCGCTGGAGGAGACGACCGCCCTTTGCCGGGTTCCGTGGTCACCTCCAGTGGGCTTCTCTTCTCCTTAGCTCCCCGGAGGTTTTCCATGAGCAACATTAATCCACTCAGCAACGACTACTTCTCGACGGTCTCCAATAAGTGGATGGCCATCAACGATCTGCGCGCGTCGTTGCAGCGCGCCAAGTCGCTCTCCACGCAGCACAGCAATCTCCTCGCCAAGCTCGAAGGCCAGATCAAGAGCCATGCAGACTCCATCGAGGCGTCAGCGAAGTATCTCAATGCGGCCGAGCGCTCGACCGTCATAACTCGCGCAGTCGCCGCAAAGCGTCACGAGTTGGTCAACGGCAGCTCGCCCGAGCGTATCGACCTCCTTCGGAAGATCGACGCCGAGGATGCGGCGATCATGGCGGCCAGCATCCACTACGATTCAGCCGTCCAGATACTTATGCGGTCTTCCATCGGCTCCGAGAAGCGCACGCTCATCGCCGGCCAGATCGCACAGGCCGGCAACGCGGAGCTGCTTTCACTCGCCCACCTGGCGGCTGCGACGAATGACCAGGCGATGGGTGCAGCCCTGGTCTCGCGGGTGTCGACCATTCCCCCCGGCAAACGTCCCTTCAGCTCGCAGTCCTTGGCGAACGTGCTCGTCGGCGAGACGCTCGCGGAAGCCCAGCTGATCTTCGGTGAGATGGAGGCACTGCTCGTCGGCGCGCTGGCCACCGGCAAGGCCTTCGAGACCGGACAGATCGACACGCTTGGCAAGATCAAGGCTGCACTTCTCAAGCGCAACAACGCCGAGAAGCAGGCCCGACTGGCCGTCGCCCGAGGCGTTGAACCTGACCCGGTCGAGCGGATAAGCGTCCAGCTCGACAAGGACAAGCCGACCAGCTTCAAGATCCAGGGCACGACGCTTCCGGACGGGAAGGGCGTGCCGGAGACCCCGGCAGGCGCCGAAGCGAGAGGGAACGGTTGAACATGGCCCGTGAACCTTCCGAAGACCTTCGCCGGCTGGAGACGAGGCCCATGCTGGTTTTGCGTGGGCGAATGCGGCAGAATCGCCCCATGACCCAGCACCTCGTAGACCTGTTCAATTCTCGCCTCGAAGCATACAACGCTCTGCTGGACGCGAAGATCGCGGCCACCAGCGTCGGCGCGGATCGGCGCGCCTTCGCCAGCAAAAAATTCGAGCCGATAGTCGTCGGCGAAGTCAGCGAGGACGAGCTCCGCCGCCGACTCAGGATGCAGCGGCTGCGCCTAGGAAGCGTCCTTAAGGCAAGGGCAGTCGAGCTGCTCCGGTACATCGAGCCGGGGGAGCTTCTCCTCGGGCGCTACACGCGGGAGTTCCCGGAGACCCAAGTCTCATCGGCATGCCTCCGGTGGTACATCAGCCGGATCAACGAAGAAGCTCGCGACCTCGGACTGGCCGAAACCGGCCTTCCCCAGTATCGACCAAGGTCGAGAGATACCGCGTATTCAAAAGTCAAACAGCCATGGCCCGGCGAGCACTAGAGAATACGCTATTTTGATCACAAGGAAACGTTCTGCTTAATCCCCGCGGTTTTTGCACTCTGCAAGAATTCGCTAATCACCTGCGCAATCCTGACGGTGTCGTGCGCCTCGCATTCCCAGATCGTCAGTACGCCCCAGCCGGCGCTCTTAAGCAGCACCTCTTTCTGGCGGTCACGAGCAACATTTCTCTGAAATTTTGCGTTCCAGAACTCCACGTTTGTACTTGGCGTGGAAGCCCGGCGGCATCCCGCGTGACGATGCCAAAAGCAACCATGAACAAAGATCACTTTCCTTCGTGACGGAAAGACGAGATCTGGACTTCCTGGAAGGCCCTTTACGTGAAGGCGGTACCTATAGCCAAGGCGATGCGCGGTGCTTCGCACGGTCATTTCAGGCCGCGTATTCTTCGCTTTTACCTTGCGCATCAATACCGATCGATGCTGGGGATTTAGCTGGTCGGCCATTTGACTCTATACCTCATTTATCGCCTGATGGTTGTGGTGCGAATCATCAGAGAGAAAACATGCCAATCAAGCGTAATGGGCCCGTTACCACTGGAACGAAGCAAAATCTTGTCGAAGGAGTACAGTCCTCTCCGATGAGTCCGTCAGCCGTTGACGCGGTGATGGATCAGGTCGTGGTCTTCGCCGATCAGCTTGTTGATACCTATTCGATACAAGTTGCTGCCGGAGAGGTTGGATCGGACGGATCTGGTACAGCTTCGGAGGAGCCGATCATTGGTGCACGAGCTCCCCGAGCATTACTTTACGGTCGGATCCAGAGCGGCAAGACCGTTTCGATGATTTTGACCTCCGCGCTCGCCCTGGATAACGGGTTTCGCGTCGTTGTTGTTCTCACGACCGACAACGTCGCCCTGGTGAGGCAAACAGCAAGCCGCTTTAAAGACCTTGATGGCCCCCGTGTTTTTGCAGCGGTCAAAGAAGGGTCCTCGTATGAGTGGCAGGGCCAGGAAGGAGAGCTTCGGGACACCGTGTCGGCGGAAGGCCTAGTCCTCGTTTGCGCAAAAAACCACATCAATCTTCCTGAAGTGATCAGGTTCCTCCAGCAACTCGATGCCTCGAACTATCCGGTTCTTGTATTAGACGACGAAGCTGACGCCGCGACTCCCGATACCACTCTTGCCGCTCGCTCCACTGGGAAAGCGAACGCCCCGCAGTATAGGAGCAAAATGAATCGCCTTGTTGTCGCAAATGACCGGCCGGAAGAAGCTGGTTTCTCCCTGGGTGAAGAGCTGCCACACAGCCTTTATGTTCAGGTGACTGCAACACCTTACGTTCTCTTCTTGCAGAAAGAATATGCGGACCTCCGCCCGAGCACGACGTTTTTGCTTGAGCCAGGTGCGGGGTATACTGGAGGAGAGGTTTTCTTCAGCCAGTATGATCCAGATGCGGCAGAGGATGAACGGCCAAGAAATCTCGTGTTCGTTGGAGCCACCGAAGCTATTTTGATGAGACGAACGGCGCCACCTGGCTTGGCGAGATCGATTAATTTCTTCGTGCTATCAGCGTGCGCTCTTTCGGTTTCAAAAGGATGGCCCACTCAAGGTTTCAAGCATCTCTCGCACACAAGCCATAAAATGGATGAGCACGAGACGGTATCCGGATACATCGAAGCTCATCTAAACCTCGTAAGAAGGCGCCTGCGGGCAAGTGTTGACGAGACTCGCGAGTTTTTTAGAGAGGCATACAACGAGCTGACAAGAACGGTTCAAGAGTGCCCGGCGCTCGACGATTTGATTGCGTCCGCCAGATCGGCCATCAGGCATGCGGAAGTCATTCGGATCAATTCGAAGGCCGACGTGCCTGTTTACGGCCCTCGATTGAACTTCCTCGTGGGAGGGAACATCCTCGGACGCGGCCTAACCATCGATGCTCTCCTAACTACGTACTACATTCGGGAAGCGAAGACTTCTCAGATGGACTCGGTGTTGTAACACGCACGCATGCTTGGCTATCGCCAGTCGCACCTTGATCACGTGCGTATCTATCTACCTCATCGACTAG
>NZ_JABEPH010000405.1:0-4883 GCF_013004495.1 Rhizobium sp. SEMIA 4085 | reverse complement strand
CCGCTACTGCGCGTGCCCCTTCCGTGCCGCTCTCATAAGCGGCGATGACGGACTGCTTGAACGCTAAGCTGTACTTGGACATGCAAAACCCCCGAAGGTAGGTGTCCAACTTTCGGGGGTCAGTTCACTTGCGAGTGGCGGACTTTTGGCGTTCACGGGTCTATTCGTTCAGATCTGCATGGCGCCGGGGCCGGGGATCGCCTTTGGCGGCACCTTGCCAAGGATGATCATGCCGAGAACCTCGTCTTTGGTGACGTCCTCGGTGCGGGCGTGGCCGACGACCTGGCCATTCTTCATGACCGAGACGCGGTCGGCGAGGTCGAAGACGTCATGGATGTCGTGGCTGATGAGGAAGATGCCGATGCCTTCCTTCTTCAGCTGCTTGATGAGTTCGCCGACCTGCGCCGTTTCCTGGGGACCGAGGGCTGCTGTCGGCTCGTCCATGATCAGGATGCGGGCGTTGAAGAGGATCGCGCGGGCGATCGCCACCGACTGCCGCTGACCTCCTGAAAGCGCCTTTACCGGCTCCTTGAAGCGCTTGAAGTTCGGGTTGAGGCGCCCCATCACCTCGCGGGCCGAGGCCTCCATGGCGACGTCGTCGAGCGTGCCCCACTTCGTTCGGATCTCGCGGCCGAGATAGAGGTTTGCGGCGGCATCGACGTTATCGGCAACGGCGAGCGTCTGATAGATCGTCTCGATCCCGTATTTCTTCGCATCGCGCGGGTTGCGGATGTCGGCCGGTTCCCCGTTGATAAGGATGTCGCCGCCGTCGCGCTTGTAGGCACCGGAAAGAATCTTGATCAGCGTCGACTTGCCGGCGCCATTATGGCCGAGGAGGGCGACGACTTCGCCGGGGTAGAGGTCGACCGAGGCGTTGTCGACGGCGTGGATGCCACCGAAGGAGATCGAGATGTTTTTCAATTCCACAAGGGGAGTGCTTTGTTGTGTCATGGTTTGGCCTCCTCTTATTTGGCTCGGGCGCGGTAGACCGTGTCGAGCCAGACGGCGACGACAAGGACGACACCGACAACGATTCTCTGGAGCGGGCTGTCGATTCCGAGCAGTACCATGCCGGACTGCAGCGACTGCATGACGAGCGCGCCGAGCATGGCGCCGGCGATGGTGCCGGTGCCGCCCGCAAGCGACGTGCCGCCGATGACGGCAGCGGCGATGGTATAGAGTTCGTCCAGCTCGCCCTGCGCGTTCGTCGCGGCATTGAGGCGGGCGGTCGAGATTGCGCCGGCGATGGCGCAGAGCAGGCCCATGAGCGCGAAGATGCGGACCGTGACCCAGCGGGTCTTGATACCGGCAAGCTCGGCTGCCTCCGGATTGCCGCCGATGGCGAAGACGTAGCGGCCGAAGCGCAGGCGCGTCGCGACGAAGGTCATGATCGCGCCGACAATGACGGCGATCAGAACCGGCACGGCAATGCCGTAGGGAATATCGAGGCCGGACTCCGGCCAGGGAATGCCCTTTGCCTCCGCATATCTCTTGGCGATGTTCGTCGGCCAGTAATAGTTGTTGGCGACGGCGATGGCGCCGAGCACGAGCACGCAACCGAGGGCCGAAAGGAAGTATTCGGCCCAAAGCGGGCGCAGCGGGAAGCCGAAGCGCCGGCGCGGGCGGCGGGAATTGATGATGCTTGCAACGATGGTGAGGCAGGCGATGACCCCGACGATCCAGCTCCAGGTGGCGCCGATCGAGCCGTCGGTGCCGCCGCCCATAATGCGGAAGTTGATATCCATCGGCGCGACCGTCTGGCCGCTGGTGACGAACCAGGTGGCGCCGCGCCAGACCAGAAGCCCACCGAGGGTGACGATGAAGGACGGCACATTCAGGAAGGCGATGATCATGCCCTGGAGCATGCCGATCGATCCGCCGACGATGAGGCCGGCAGCAAGCGTGATGATCCAGGTGGCGGGGCTGTTGAAGCCGAGATATTGCGGTAGCACCTGCGCCTGCAAGACGCCCATCACCATGCCGCAGAAGCCGAGCATGGAGCCGACGGAAAGGTCGATGTTGCGGGTGACGATCACCAGCACCATGCCAGTCGCCATGACGGCGACGGACGAGGTCTGGACGGAGAGGTTCCAGAGGTTGCGCGGTGTCAGGAAGAGGCCGCCGGTCATGATCTGGAAGCCGATCCAGATGATCAGCAACGCGCCGACCATGCCGAGAAGGCGGGTGTCGATCTCCGTCGCGCGGAAGAAGCGCGCCACCGGATTGGCTTCCGCGTTGCGCGGCCCGTTGGAAGTCGTGGAATGTACCGTTTCGGCCATGGGTTTGCCGTTCCCCCATCGTTTGGGCAGGCTGCGGCGCTCTTCTTAGCCAACCGCCGCCCTTTACGCCCAGTTCTTAAACTATCCCCCCGATTTCTGCAGATCCGGTCTCAGCGGCCGTGACGGCATCGGGTCGGGATGGGTAATGGCGGTCGATCAGCGGTCGCTACCTGGGCTGGCGCCGGATCTCGATCCGCATCCGGCGCCGCAACGGTTTGCCGTTGCGGCGCCGGCACTGTTTTCAACCTGTCGGCAGCGGATTTAGTCGCAGGCAGCAAGCGAACCGGTTTTGACGCCCTGGCAGGCTTCCGCCTTGCTGATCCAGCCGGCGTCGATGACGACGTTGAGGTTGTCCTTGGTGATCGGTAGCGGTTTCAGGAAGACGGATTGCATGGCGACGCCCTTCGGGCCGCCGTTGAAGGTCTCAACGCCTTCGATCTTGTCCATGGTCTTGCCGGCGGCGAGATCGAGGGCGATTTCGGCAGCGCGCTTGCCGAGCTCGCGCGAGTCCTTCCAGACGGAGACCGTCTGGGTGCCGAGGGCGACGCGGTTGAGCGCTGCCTTGTCGGCGTCCTGTCCGGAGACCGGGACTGAGCCGGCGAGACCCTGTGCGTCGAGAGCGGCGATTGCGCCACCGGCCGTGCCGTCGTTCGAAGCAACAACGGCGTCAACCTTGTTGTCGTTGGCGGTCAGGAACTGTTCCATGTTGCGCTGCGCGTTTTCCGGCTTCCAGCCGTCAGTATAGGCTTCGCCGACATTCTTGATCTTGCCTGCGTCGACTGCGGCCTTCAGCACTTCCATCTGGCCCGAGAACAGGAAGTCTGCGTTCGGGTCGGACGAGGAACCCTTGATGAAGACGTAGTTGCCTTCAGGCTTTGCGTCAAAGACGCCCTTTGCCTGCATGCGGCCAACTTCCTTGTTATCGAAGGTGATGTAGAAGGCTGCCGGATTTTCGATCAGGCGGTCGTAGCCGACCACCGGGATGCCTTCGGCGGCGGCCTTTTCGATGGCCGGGGCGATGGCGTCGGAGTCCTGCGCAAGCACGATGAGGGCGTTCGCGCCCTGCGAGATCAGCGATTCAACGTCCGTCAGCTGCTTTGCCGCAGACGACTGGGCGTCAGCTGAGATGTATTTTGCGCCCTTGGCCTCGAGGGCCTTCTTGATGGCGGCTTCGTCGGTCTTCCAGCGCTCTTCCTGGAAGTTCGACCAGGAAACGCCGACGACGAGATCGGCAGCCATGGCCGCCGTTTGCACGGAAATGAGGATGGCCGTGCCGGCCATCAGCTTCAAAATAGACTTCATATTGTCCTCCCGAATGAATTGCGGTCGACCCAGCCCGAATGTTTCCTCCGGCCGCCGCGGATCGCTGTCCAGAAATCAATGAATTATTTTCTCGACAGTCGAGAAATTTAGTGTCAGAGATTTTTTCAACTGTCAACACCGCACTACCGGCTAAATTCCATTGCGAAAATCGGCTGGAGATTCGGTGTGAAAGCGGGGCGGAATACGGGGAGAGGGCGGCATTCATGCTGACCAAATCGAGCACGGAGCTGGTCCGGCAGAGGAATAGCGTGCTGGTGCTTTCCGCTCTCCGCCGCCACGGTGCGGCCGCGCATACCGAGATTTCCGACTATACCCGCCTGTCCTCTGCGACGGTTTCTGCGATTACCGCTGATCTCGAAAAGGCGCAGATCATCGAGAAATCGGAGCACCAGGCGGCAAGCGGAAGAGGACGGCCACGCGTGCTTTTCCGGCAGCGGCGGGATTGCGGGTATCTGATCGTGGTCATCATCTCGTCGGACGCCGTGCAATATTCCCTGGTGGATTACGCCGGCAAGCTGATCGATCGCTTCAGCGAGGAACGTTCGCATGACCCTGCCGGGGCGGCGCGCTTTGCGGCTGCGGTCAAGGCGGGTCTGTCACGTATTCTGGAGCGTTCCCGGATCGGCCGCAATAAAGTCTTGCTGATCTCAATCAGCAGCAAAGGGCTAGTGAATTCGCTCGAGCCCGTACTCGTCTGGTCGCCGATCTTCGGCAGCGAACAGATCGATTTTGAATCGGCGCTGCGTCCGGAATGGCAGGCGAAGATTATCCTTGACAATGAAACACTGCTCGTCGCCGCCGCGCTCGGCGCACGCGAGGAGAATGTAAAGGGCGAGGATTTCCGTTCGCTTGGCGCACTCTCGCTCGGCCACAGCATCGGGCTCGGCATTGTCAGGCGCACGCCGCATGGCGGCCAGGAGATATCGGCGCCGAATTTCGGCCATATGCTGCACATGGCCAATGGCGGTCTCTGTCGTTGCGGCACCAAGGGATGCATTGAGGCGCATGCCGGGTTCTATGCGATCCTTCGAACGGCCTTCGAAGTGCCGCTCGATACGATCCCGGCAAAATTCGTGCCGGTCGCCGAACTCGACAAGATCGCCGCGCAGGCTCGCCAGGGGCATCGCATGTCGGCCTTCGCCTTCCGCCAGGCGGGCCTTGCGCTCGGCAACGGGCTGTCGCGCGTGCTGAGCCTGACGGAGCGCATGCCGGTCGCAATCACCGGGCCGGGCACGCGCTACTACGATCTGCTGCGCCAGGGGATTGAGGAGGGCCTTGGGC
>NZ_JABEPH010000404.1:0-4926 GCF_013004495.1 Rhizobium sp. SEMIA 4085 | reverse complement strand
AATGATGGCAGTCGCTACGGACATCTACAGTAGTTCGCTCGTCGGCAGCGTCAGAGTGGTATAAGAGACAGCTTCAGGATTGGATAAAGCCACGATTCGCGGCGGCGGGCTCCATCTTCCAAGAGTTGGCGGAATATAGTGCCGATAAGAGAGTGAAGCTCGCCATTGAGCCCGTCAAGAATTGGGAAACGCCTGGGCCGACCATGGTCTCGGAAGCGCTGGATTTTCTCGAAAGCGCCGACATTCCGGTCTGTGGCGTCACGGTCGATACAGCGCAGGTCGTGATGGAAAGCCAGGGGCCGGCAATCTTCAGGAAAAATGTCGCCCGTGCCGCACAGCAGAGCCGGCTGAATTACGTTCATATCTCAGCACCGGACCGGGGCGCTGTCAAAGACAGCTGGATTCCCTGGGAGATTATGTTGGGCGAAATCGAGCCGGTTTATTCGGGCCCCTATCTCGTCGAAGTCTTTAACGCGATTCCACCCTTCGAGAGCTCGATGAGAATGACGCGCAGACGCTTCTGGCGGCCCGATGAGGACGCGCCGGAGGCGGGCGTCGACAGCGCCTACGACGTTGCGCGCGCCGCCCTGAAGACATTGGAGGAAAAGATCGATTCCCACGGTCGTCGATCTTATCCGTGATGGCGCTCAGCCGCGCATGTTGGAAACTACTCCAGGATGCTGGGGAGCCTTCATCTCCGAGAAGGCGCCTCAAAGGGCACCTCCATCCAGCACCTCCGGGGACGGCATGGTGGCCAATCCTGTCTGACCGCCCTGCCCGAGTAAACGTCAAACCTCAACAAACGACCTTTCAATCAGGGAGATACCTATGGTGGCGCAATTGCCGGATCCCATTAAAATCGTCAGGCGAGCAGGCGATGTCCGTATTCATACTTTCATTTCAGCTTTCACGGATGACAACATCGCCAATGCAACGCACATAATCGAAAGCAGGAACAAGCTTGTTCTTGTCGATGGGCAATTTCTCGTTCCCTATGCGCGGCAATTCAGGGAGTATGCCAACAGTATCGGCAAGGAGATCGACCGGATTTACCTGTCGCACAGGCATCCCGACCATTGGTTCGGCCTGGGAGCCGCATTCAGCGACATTCCGATTTATGCATTGCCGAAAACGATAGAGTTCCTGCAGCAGCATGGGAAGGATTCCCTGAATGACCATTGGAAAATGGGCAACCTCGCTCCGAAGAGCCTGGTAATTCCCGAAAAAACTGTCCACGCCGGCGAGGAAATCATCGACGGAGTCAAATACGTATTTGATGAAGTCGTTGATACGGAGATCGATTTTCTTCTCACCATAGGTCTTCCGGGCGTGGGTGTTTTCATTGCGCAAGACCTGATCTACAGCGGAACGCACCTTTACCTTACGAAATACATGGAGCATTGGATTGGGATTTTGCAGGGTATGCTGCTGTCCGACTATGAGCTGTTCCTTCCCGGTCACGGCTTTCCAGCTGACAAAAACGAGCTTGCCAAAAATATAGAATATTTGTCCGTTGCCATGGAGGCCGCCGGCGACGGACTCACCAATGATACTTTCAAACGCTTCATGCTGGAAAGATTTCCCGAACGAAAATGCCCCGCAATATTCGACATATACATACCTCGCTTATTCGATGACGCGAGCGAGTTTTAATATACGTCAATTGTCGTCAACAGGGGAGCCGTTGGAACATGGACGAGACATACACGGTTGGGCAATATCTGGTCGACAGACTTCGCGAACTGGGCCTGGGACACCTGTTTTCCATAGCGGGCGATTATTCGATCGAATGGGTGAACAGTTATGTCGAGAAAAGCGATATTCAGGTCATTGAAGAGGTGAATGAACTGAATGCCGGTTATGCGGCTGACGGCTATGCGAGACTGAAAGGAATTGGTGCGCTGTGCGTAACCTATTCCGCAGGCGCGCTTTGCGCAACAAATGCGATCGCCGGATCTTACGTCGAGAAAGTGCCGGTTGTTCTGATCAACGGTGCGCCAAGCATCAAGAAAACGCTCACATTCGAACAGACCGGCTACAGTTCGCATCATTTTATCAGCGGGCGGGAAACGGATCTTCAGGTGTTCGAATACATAACGGCCGCTGCCGTCCGCATCGATAGCCCTCATCTTGCGCCAATGCTCATAGATTATGCGCTGACGCAGTGCATCACGGAAAGACGTCCGGTCTATATCGAGTTGCTGGAGGATATGGTGGACCTGGAATGCGCGCGCCCGTCGAATGCATTAAAAGCGGCGCCGGTCATATCCGACGAGGACAGTCTCAATCAGTCGATCGCGCAAATCAGCGAAAGATTGCAAAACGCTACCAAACCCCTGATCTGGATCGGTGTCGAGGTCGACCGGTTTGGCCTTCACCATCAGGCGGAGCGGCTCATTCGAGACCTCAAAATTCCCTACGTGACCGAGCTCTTGAGCAAGGCCATCCTGTCGGAAGACGATGCACAATTTGCCGGGGTGTTTGATGGCAAATCGTCATCACCCTACGTCCAGTCTTTGGTCAAAGACTCCGACTTCGTATTGGCGCTGGGCGTCTGGTTGACTGATATCAATGATTTGGGCTGGCCTATCGATCTCGATAAAACCGCATTCGCCTCCTGGGATACAGTGAAATATGGCACGAGCTTCAACGCACAGGTTTCGCTGGCGGATCTCGTCAACGGCTTGATTGATAAAAGGTTGACGTGCAAAGCCCAACGTCTTCCAACGAAAACAGCCCGGCTAGCGCCGGTCGTGAATCCGGCAGGCGAAATTACATATCAGGGCTTCTACGATTTCATTCAGCACCAGATCGACGGAAATACTATCGTTGGTGCCGACGCGAGTTTGAATTATTTCGGGAGCCTGCTTCTTGAAGTGGGTGCTCGCCGCGGTTTCATCGTACAGTCATCCTATTCGGCGATCGGTTATATCGGCCCGGCCGCGACCGGGGTTTCGCTGGCCAAGCAAGACAAACAGAGGCTGATCGTCTTTGCGGGAGATGGCGGGTTTCAGATGACCGCTCAATGCCTCTCGACACAAGCCCATTTCAATCTCAACCCGATCATCTTCGTGATGGACAACGGCATCTATGGCGTGGAGCAATGGCTTGCCGATGCATCGGTTTTCCATGGTGACAAGCCGTTCTACAATTCATGCATCCTGCACCGATGGAATTACAGCAAGTTGGCAGAGGTCTTTGGCTGCCAAGGCTGGAAAGTGGACACCTATGGCGAACTGGAGGAAGCCATAAATGGCGCCAAAGAGAACCTGAACAGTCCGTCCATCATCCAGGTTGTCGTGCCTCAGCGGTCGATCCCCGATAACGCGAACTGGAAAGCAAACTAGAGTGGCCGATGTCGCAATTATTCTGGGTCTTCAATCCTTGCTGGACCACCAGGCAAACCCGTGAAGGGACAATCAATGGTGATTGAGCACGATTCAGCCGACGCGATGGTCTTGAGGGGGATCGAACCGTCAACCCATTCCGCGTCGACAGGGGCACCACTGGCCGTCAGATGCCGCCAATTGCCCGCTCGCGGATCAGGTCTATCAACCCCCGCAGCTTAGCCGGCATGTGCCGGCGTTGAGAGAAGTAGAGGCTGAGCCTCGATAGTGGGGGCTCCACTCTTTCACAACGGGGATGAGCCTGCCCTAAGCAATATGTCGTGCGACGCCGTGTTCTCCCATTGACCGCTTACGGCAACGTCGTTGGATTAGCACTGACCACGCACCGCGATGTGTCGAAGATCACCTTCACCGAGTCCACTGTCACCGGCCGTGCCATCGTCCAGACGGCAGCGGAAACGATGAAGCGCGTGACGATGGAGCTTGGCGGCAAGAGCCCCAGCATCATCCTCGACGATGCCGATCTTGACGTCGCCATCCCGCAGGTGCTGTCAGCAGGCTTCCGCAACAGCGGCAAGCCTGCATAGCCGGAACCCGCATTCTTGCTCCCGACAGCAGACTTGGCGACATCGAGGAACGTCTCCAGCAAGCGGTCAAGGACTGCAAGGCGACAGATACTTCCGACAGACAGATCCAGGTCGGGCCGATGGTGAGCCAGAAGCAATGGGATCGCGTGCAGGACTATATTCGACTGGAAAGAAGGAAGGAGCCACCTTGCTCGCCGGTGGCGAAGGACGGCCGGAGGGTTTGTCAGGCGGGAGGTTCGTGCAGCCGACCATCTTTACCGGCGTTCGCAACGACATGCGCATCGCCCGGCCTGTCCTCTCGCTCATCTCGTATCACGATGAGGAGGATGCCATCGCGATTGCAAATGACACCGATTATGGCCTGCAGGCCCAGGTGTTCTCCTTGGACATAAACCGGGCGAAACGAGTTGCAGACCGGATTGAAGCGGGCCGCGTCATTATCAATGGCGCGCCTCATGAACCTCTGGCTCCCTTCGGTGGCTTCAAGCAGGCTTCGGAAGCGAATTCGGCGCGTTCGGGCTCGAAGCCTTTCTCGAACCCCGCGCTGTGCTGGGCTAGAGAAAGAAAGCCGCGCAGCTACAGGAAGCTGCGCCGCCTTTTATTCAGTTACCCTCGGCAATTTTCCGGTCCAGGAAGTCGTGAATGAGCGGGGCCATGACATCCAGCTTGTCTTCCAGCGCGAAATGTCCGGTATCCAGCAGGTGCAATTCAGCGTCGGGAAGGTCACGAAGATAAGGACGCGCTCCCTCTGAGGGAAAGATCTTGTCGTTCTTACCCCACACGATCAACGTCGGCGGCTTGCGTTCGAGAAAGAATGCATGGAATTGCGGGTAGAGGGGAACGTTGGTCCGGTAATCATCGAAGAGATCAAGCTGGATGTCATTGTTGCCGGGACGATCGAGCAGCGCCTGATCGTGAACCCAGTTGTCCGGGCTGATGCGGCTTAGATCGCTCATGCCATCGGTATACTGGAATTTCGTGGTCTCCAGGGT
>NZ_JABEPH010000403.1:0-5005 GCF_013004495.1 Rhizobium sp. SEMIA 4085 | reverse complement strand
CCGTCGTTGACGCCTCGCATCGTCACCTCGAGTACCATCTCGCGTAGGAGGCTGGCGGCCGAAACCGTATCGATCGTCGGCCCGTCCCCCGCTCATGACCTGATCACGTCGGGCGCGATCGTGTTGTCCTCGTTGCTAGCCCATTCCCAGATGCCGATCCCGGCCTTGCAGTGCTTGATCGCCTCATCCATCGTCAGATATTGCGGCTCCGGCTGCTTTCCTGCGACGATGACGTTGACGCGGTCGTAGGTCTTCAGGCAATGGTCGCCGACCCAGAGCAGTGTGTTGGCGTCCGGCGGCAGGTAGATGCGGACAATATCGGCCTTCTTGTTGGCGACGAGATCGACGAAGCCCGGATCCTGATGGGAAAAGCCGTTGTGATCCTGCCGCCAGACATGCGAGGTGAGCAGGTAGTTGAGGGAGGATATCGGCTTTCGCCACGCCAGTTCGCGGGTGACCTTCAGCCATTTGGCGTGCTGGTTAACATCGAGTCGACGATGTGGATGAAGGCTTCGTAGCCCGAGAACAGGCCGTGCCGTCCGGTCAGAAGGTAGCCCTCCAGCCAGCCCTGGCAGAGATGTTCGCTCAGGACCTCCATGACGCGGCCGTCGCGGGAAAGATGCACGTCATAGGGCTCGATGTTCTCCATCCAAACGCGGTCCGTCGCCTCGAAGACGCTGCCGAGGCGGTTCGAGTCCGTTTCGTCGGGGCCGAAGATGCGGAAATTCGCGTTCTTGGCATTGAGTTTCAGCACATCGCGCAGGTACTGACCGAAAATTTCGGTCGACTGCACCGCCTGGCTGCCACGGTCCCCGATCTTGATCTCGTAATCGCCGATATTGGGGACGGAAAGCTCCTTGCGCAACAGGCCGCCATTGGCGTGCGGGTTTGCCCCCATCCGGCGGTTTCCCTTGGGCGCCAGCGCCTGCAGGTCGTCTTTCAGGCGTCCGTCCGCATCGAACAAGTTTTCCGGCTCGTAGCTGCGCATCCAGTCTTCGAGGATCTTCCGGTGGCCGTCGTCGCCGCGGCAGTTGGAGACCGGCACCTGATGGGCGCGCCAGAAGCCCTCGACCTTCTTGCCGTCGACTTCCTTGGGCCCCGTCCAGCCTTTCGGGCTGCGAAGCACGATCATCGGCCAGCGCGGCGTGCCGGCGCCGCCTGAGCGCGCTTTCGCCTGGATGTCCCTGATCTGGTCGAACACTGCGTCGAAGGCGGCCGCCATCTTGCTGTGCATGTCGGCCGGCTCGTGTCCCTCGACGAAGAAGGGCTGGTAGCCATATCCCTGGAAGAGATCGCGCAGATCAGCGTTGCTGGCGCGGGCAAGAATCGTGGGGTTAGCGATCTTGTAGCCGTTGAGATGCAGAATCGGCAGCACCGCGCCGTCGCGGGCAGGGTTCAGGAACTTGTTCGAATGCCAGCTGGCGGCAAGCGGGCCGGTTTCGGCCTCGCCGTCGCCGACGACACAGGCGACGGTCAGCTCCGGATTGTCGAAGGCGGCGCCATAGGCATGGACGAGGGCGTAGCCGAGCTCGCCGCCTTCATGAATCGAGCCGGGCGTTTCGGGTGCTGCATGGCTTGGAATACCGCCGGGAAAGGAAAACTGGCGGAAGAGCTTTTGCATGCCGTCCGCATCCTCGGAAATATCCGGATAGATTTCGCTATAGGTGCCTTCGAGATAGGTGTTGGCAACCATGCCCGGCCCGCCATGGCCGGGTCCGCACATATAGATGATGTCGAGGTCACGGGCACGGACCCTCCGGTTGAGGTGGACACAGATGAAGTTCAGCCCCGGCGTCGTGCCCCAGTGGCCGAGCAGGCGCGGCTTGATATGCTCGGGCTTCAGCGGTTCGCGCAAAAGCGGGTTATCCAAGAGGTAGATCTGGCCGACGGAGAGATAGTTGGCCGCCCGCCAGTAGCGGTCGAGCAAAGCGAGATCGGCGCCGGAAAGCGTGGAAGGGACGGTGTTCGAGGCGTGCTGTTCCATGGGTTTTCACCTGTTCGAAACGTATTCAGGTTCAACTCTAGCGGCTTGCGCCGGGCCGGTTCTTGATCTGGATCACCCCGCGCGGAGAATGGCGAGCGCCTCGTCGGCGATTACCTGCTCCTCGTCGGTGGGGATGACGAGCGCGGCAATCCTGCTGTCCGGCGCGCTGATGACCGTTATGTTGGCCTCGTTCCGGCCATCGTCGAGCTGAAGGCCCATCCAGCGGAGATGGGCAGCGACGCGGCGCCTGATTTCCGGCTGGTTTTCGCCGATGCCGGCGGTGAAGACGATCGCGTCCAGGCCGCCGAGCGTCACCGACATGCGGCCGATCTCGCTGGCGATGCGGAAGCAGAAGAGGTCGATCGCCTGGGCAGCTTCCGGCCGCACGTCCTTCAGAAGATCCCGGGTATCCCCGCTGATGCCGGAGACGCCCAGCATGCCGCAGGCATGATAGAGGAAGTGTTCCAGCTCGCTTTGATCGCGCGTTCCCTTGCGCATGAGATAGAGGAGGGCGCCTGGATCAAGCGACCCCGGCCGCGTTGCCATCGGGATGCCGTCAAGGGCCGAGAACCCCATGCTGCAATCGCGGCTGATGCCGCCTTGCAGGGCGCAGAGGCTGGCTCCGCTGCCGAGGTGAGCGGCCACGACCTTTCCGCCGGCCTCCGGCGCCTGTCGTTTGAGCGCGCCGGCGATGAATTTGTAAGACAGGCCGTGGAAGCCGTAGCGGCGCAAGCCCTCGTCATGCAGCGATCGCGGGATCGCCAGGCGCCGGACGAGATCGTCCTGCGTCGCGTGGAAGGCGGTGTCGAACGATGCCGTCTGCAGAATGTCGGGTCGCAGATCCTGCAGCGCGCGGATCACCCGAAGCGCCTGCGGCTGGGGCAGTGGGGCGAGCGGAACCCTCGCCTCGATGTCGCAGATCGTCTGCGCGTCGAGCGCGGCGGCCTCACGAAACCGAAGGCCGCCATGGACGACGCGATGGGAGGCGAGCTTCAGGGAGCCGGGTGGCAGTTGAGCCAGCAGGTGATCCAACGAGCCTTCGATGACCTCGGCAAACCGATCGCCATTGTCGCCCGAAAGCGGGCGCTCGAAGCTGTCGTCCCCCAGCCAATAGCGCAGGACGAGCGCGCTGTCGTCGAAGTCGATCTTTCCCTTGCCGATCGGCCGGGCGGCGCCCGTGCCGGCATCGAAGATGCCGATCTTGAGCGTCGATGATCCGGCATTGAAGGTCAGGCAGACTCTGTCGGCATCCATGCTTGCCTCTGCGCACTGAGGAACGGCCGCAAGAACTGCCGCCGTTTCGTTATCTAGGGCCCTTCACCCTCGCGTAAACCACGGTGGTGGCCGGCGTGCGAGACAGCCCGGAACTGCCGTTGCGAGCCGGACAGCCGAGACAAGAAGAAGCCCGCCGAAGCGGGCCAAGGTTGGGAGGTCTTCCCAGGGGAACTGGAGTCACGGCCTGATGTTAGGCTACTGCGGGCAAAAATTGAAGTACGTTCGGCAAATTTCCGCGCATTTGGGCAGCCACGGCGTGCCTTCCCCTAGTGTCTCGTTGCTGTTGCGGGTGCTCTGAAGTACCGTCCGTGCTCATCGACGTCGAGGTTCGGCGATGAAGCACGGGTGGATTTTCGGTTTGATTGCTGGTATCGGCCTGTCGGCCGCAGCCGTGCTGTATGTCGTCAGCCCGTCCAAGGTTTCGCCTGATCAGATCCAGGCCTCGGTCACCCAAGCGCCGGATCTGATCAACCGCGCCTGGATGCTTCCGGTAGCCGCCACTTTCAAGTCGAACGTCACATGGCAATCGAACGGTTCGCGTTGCGGACCGGCGAGCGTGGCCAATGTGTTCCGATCGATCGGCGAGGAGGAGACGACGGAAGCCGAGGTCCTCGACGGCACGGGAAAATGCTGGACGGGCATCTGCTTCATGGGGCTCACGCTTGATGAGCTCGCCGACGTCGCAAAGGCACAGACCACAAGGGACGGTTCGGTCCTCCGCGATCTTACCAGCGAGGCGTTTCGCGAGCATATGAAGCGAGCCAACGATTCCGGCCGCCGCTACATCATCAATTTCAGCCGTGAGAAGATTTTTGGCGCCGGCGTCGGCCACCACTCGCCAATCGGCGGCTATCTCGAAACCGAGGACATGGTATTCGTTCTCGACGTGAACGAAAACTTCAAGCCGTGGCTGATCGAGCGCGAGCGCCTTTTTTCTGCGATGGACACCATGGACGGCGACAAAAAACGAGGTCTGCTGATGATCGACGAATAGCGCTGTCGGCAGGCGTCATCATCTCGTCATCTTTAAGAGCGACCGTTTGGCATGGACGAGCTTGAGAGGCTTCCATGAATCACCGCGTCAACCATTACATAGAGATCACCAGCCGTATCAGATCGGGCAGGAGGTTCTGCGAGTTCATTGCATCAGGCGGAACGGTATGGGACCAGCCGGCCGGATCTCCATGGCGCAATGTGACGATCGAGGTGATGGAGCGGGAGCGGCGGAACGTGGAGGAGCTGGAACGCATCAGGCTCAGGCTCTATCCCGATCTGGCCGCCGAAGACGTGTCGCCGCCGCTCTACAATAGCCACTGACAGCTATCGCATTTCGCCTGACACGAGTCGGTACGGCTGAATGCGCCAGCTATGGCTCGGCTACGGAAACAGGCTCGAAAATCTCGTTGGAGGGACTACTCCGCCAGTTCGCCTCCTTGTTAGATAAGGTCCCCGCATGGGCTGGGCCTCCGATCCTCAATACAACTTGAGTTCGAGTGAACCACTCATCGTGAATCTTGAGGTGAAAGATCCTTATGCTCATTGTCGAAGCGTTAACTGGCGACACCGGCTTTGCTTGGAAGTATCATTCGTCAGCAACAGTCCCTTCAGCGGTATGATCTAATGCGAACCCGTCAAATAGCGCTCACGCCAGAGCATCTGGCTCAGGTGCATCGCACCGTGGAGGATCCTGGTCCGGACCGAACTTGGCCCGATCACGCCGCCGAGGACTATAAGGACAGCGCACAG
>NZ_JABEPH010000402.1:0-5047 GCF_013004495.1 Rhizobium sp. SEMIA 4085 | reverse complement strand
GAATGACATGCGGCTTGTGGGTGAGATCGAGCTGCAAGGGCCTTGCGACCGGCTTCAGCACTTTGGCAATTTCCGACGCCATGATGCGGCTGACATCCTCGCCGGTCACATCCTTGCCATAGCGCTCGGAAGCAAGCGTATCGGTGACACGCATGGCGGTCTCGACGCCGAGGTCGGCCTGTATCAGAAGGTCTTCGAGATCCTGAAGGGTGTCGTCGTCCAGCTTGCGCTTGGTGAAGAGCGCTGAAATCTGGCCCGTGAGTTGCGACGAAGTACGTGCGAGACCGGCGCGCAGACGCTGGAACCAGCTGAGTTTCGGCGCAGGAACAATCGGCTCCGGTTCGGTGATTTTCGGAGTGGTTGCAAAGCCCTTGGGAAGGACAGGTTCCGTCCTTGAAGCATGCTCGCCATCCGCTTCAGGTCGAGGAGCATCCCCCTCCACCTTGCCGGGCATCTCCCCTACAAGGAGAGAGGTTGGTTGAGCAGGAGCGCTTTGCCCTCCCTCAGCCGTCCCGGAAATCTCCGGACGAATATCCGTGACTTCATCACGAGAAGCGTCGGAAAGTGGCGCCTCGTCGGCCAACTGATCTTTCCCCTCGTGGGGGAAATGTCCCGAAGGGACTGAGGGGGGTGTCTCCGCCAAGGGCGCGTCTTGGGCTGACGTCTCTGGCTCGGCTTCAGCCTCAGCCTCCAGCAACGAGAGTGGTATCACTCCAAGATCGCCAATCTGGTAGGCGCTCGGAAGGATCGCCGACTCTTCGGCGTCTTCGGAAGGCTCGACAGCGTCCGCAGCCGGGCCGCCCGGGGTATCCAACTCCTCCGATAAAACGGGATCACTTGCGAGCGGCAAGTGTTCCTCGCGCGAATGCGGCTCCAGTTCGGCTTCGAGAACTTTTGTCTCTGGAGCCTCTGGCGCCTGCTCTTCCGCCGGCTTTTCCTTGCCGAAGGTGAAGACCTTTTTGATGAAACTGAGCGCCATTGGAATTCCGTGAAATCAGGCCGCGTCGGCAGTTGTCAATTGCATGTCGAGATGTTTGCCATTATGGCCGGTGATGGTTGCCTCGACGAACGAACGCGGGCGAAGACCGGGGGCTGCGACAAGCGTGAAGTTCTCGGTATGTGCAAGCCCGTTGTTTTCCACCAGCAGGCATTGCCGCGTTCCGACCATCTGATCCAGATGGGACTGATGAAGCTGATGTCCAGTAGCACGAAGCCGTACCGCACGATCCTTGACGATCGACCGGTCGAGCTGCGGCATGCGGGCTGCCGGCGTGCCTGGACGAGGGCTGTAAGGGAAGACGTGCAGGTGAGCGATCTTCGCTTCTTCCGCCAGGCTGGCGGCATTTTCGAACATCTCTTCGGTCTCGGTCGGGAAACCGGCGATCATGTCCGCGCCGAAACACATCTCTGGACGCAGACCGCGAACCTGATCGACGAAGGCCAGCGCATCAGCGCGCGAATGTCGCCGTTTCATGCGCTTCAGGATCATGTCGTCGCCATGTTGCAGCGAAAGATGCAGGTGCGGCATGAATCGCGGCTCATCGGCGACCAGATCGAACAAATGCTTGTCCGCCTCGATGCTGTCGATCGATGACAGCCGCAGTCGGCGGATGTCAGGTATCTGTTTCAGAAGCGTCTTGGCAAGCAGCCCGAGCGTCGGTTCGCCGGGCAGGTCGGCGCCGTAACTGGTGGCATCGACGCCTGTCAACACGATCTCTCGGTAGCCGTTTTCAATGAGGTTGCGCGCCTGATCGACCACGGCGCCCATGGGCACGGAGCGGGAATTGCCGCGGCCATAGGGGATGATGCAGAAGGTACAGCGATGGTCGCAGCCGTTCTGCACCTGGATAAAGGCGCGCACATGCCCGTCGATGTGCTTTACCATCTGCGGCGCCGTCTGGCGCACACTCATGATGTCGTTGACACGCAGCTTCTCTTCCGCGGCCACTCCGAAATCGGGCAGGGCGCTGGCGTGATAAGAAGCGGTGATCAGCTTCTCTTCGTTGCCGAGAACGACGTCGACCTCGGCCATTTCTGCGAAGGTCTGCTTTTCGCTCTGGGCTGCGCAGCCCGTCACGATGATACGCGCATGCGGGTTCTCGCGTCGTGCGCGGCGGATGGACTGCCGCGCCTGACGCACGGCCTCGCTTGTGACTGCGCAAGTGTTCACCAAAATGGCGTTGTTGAGCCCGGCCTTTTCCGCCTCCGCCCGCATCACTTCGGATTCGTAGGTGTTGAGACGGCAGCCGAAGGTAATGACCTCAACGCCGCTCACCGCGCCTCGGCCCCCTGCGCCTGATCGCGCGCCCACGAACCGGTGGAGGGGTCTAACGTTCCGGACCATTCCCATTCGGCAGGGCCGGTCATGATCACGTGGTCGTCGCGGTCGCGCCATTCGATCGACAATATGCCGGGCGGCTTGGCGCTGGCGACATGAATCTCGACCTTGCGGCCCGTGCGGCCCGTGCGGGCAGCGCAAACTGCTGTTGCGCAGGCAGCCGAACCGCAGGCAAGCGTCAAACCCGCACTGCGCTCCCATGTCCGTGTCGTGATCGATGCCGGCGAGGGAATTTGCGCCAGCGTAATATTTGCGCGCTCGGGAAACATCGGGTGATTCTCAAGCAACGGTCCAAAGCGCGCCAGGTCAAAGGACATCACGTCCCTGTCGACCCAGAAGACGGCATGCGGGTTGCCCATCGACATGGTGGAGGGCGAATGCAGGACCGGGCTGTCGATCGGACCGATTTGGAGTTCAATGCGGCTGGTATCGTGAAATTCTTCCGCAAGCGGGATCTTGTCCCAGTCGAAAACAGGCTTGCCCATGTCGACCGAGATCGTACCGTCCTCATGCTCGACGGCATTGAGGATGCCTGCCACCGTCTGGAAAGTGAAAACCTTGTTGCCGGTTTCCGAGGCAAGAGCCTGCACCACGCAACGCGTGCCATTGCCGCAGGCTTGCGCCTTTGATCCATCGGAATTCAGGATATCGATCCAGGCATCGGTGCCTTGAGCCCTCGGGTCGTGGATCGCCATGATCTGGTCGAAGGCCGTATCTGGATGGGCATTGAGCGCAATTGCCGCAGCAGGCGTCACCTTGTCCGCGCGGCCGCGCATGTCGACGACCAGGATCTTGTTGCCAAGCCCGTTCATCTTCGCGAATTCGACCGTTGCGCTCATAGGATCATCCCGTGTCCATTTCGGCTGTATATGGCGGAAACGCGCGGGAATTACCAGTGGGTGCGGGCAATGACTAGCCAGCGACGCTTCGCTGCTCCGCCCTTTTTCGCCGGCAATCTCGTGGGGAGCCCGGCAAGGCAGACGCCATGCTGCCCAGGCAAAAATGTCTCATGAGGGGACAGGCGCCGCCTCATGCTTGAGAAAAGTCGCAATGGCCTAGCACTTTTCAACGGTTGAAGGCATTCTTGACAATCGGATGCGTGTTCTTGGCAAAGGGAGGATAGCCGATGCGCTGCTTCACGGTACTTGGACCCTCGCAGACGGGAAAGTCGACGCTCGTCGCAAAACTGGCTTCGCTCGAAGCGACACCGAGAAGGTCCGTCTCTCCATACGGATCGAGCCTGACGGAATTCGAATTCGGAAGCGAGGCATGGTGCGCGCTGGATACACCCGGCGCGAACGAGGCGCTGGCGCTCGCCCAGGATTCACTTTTGGCAAGCGATGCTTGCATCCTCTGCGTATCGCCGGCGCCGGACGAGGCGGTGCTGGCAGCACCCTATCTTCGCGCCATCGAAGCTTCGGGAACACCTTGCATTCTTTTTGTGAACCGCATGGACGAGCCGCAGGGGCGCCTGCGCGATGTCATCGCCGCCCTGCAGGCCTATTCCAGCCATCCTCTCGTCCTGCGGCAGATACCGATCCGCGACGGAGATGTTGTGGTCGGCAGCTGCGACCTGATTTCGGAGCGGGCCTGGCGCTATCGGGAAGGTCAGCCTTCTGCCCTCGTCGAGCTTCCCGACAGTGCTGCTGCGCGCGAGCACGAGGCGCGTTCCGAATTGCTGGAACAGCTTTCCGAGTACGATGACTGGCTTCTCGAGGAACTGATCGAAGACCGCGAACTACCAAGCGACGCACTCTTTGCCATCGCCTCACGGATCCTGAAGGAAAACAAGGTCATTCCGGTGCTCTTCGGCGCAGCATCCCACAGCAATGGCATCAAGCGGCTGATGAAGGCGCTGCGCCACGAAGCGCCGCCTGTTGAAGCCCTGAAGAGTCGGCTGGCCGCCACCGCCAGCCTGGATGAAACGGCACTGGCTGCCGTAAGCTTCCACGCCTACCACCGGCCGAGCGTTGGAAAGACGATTCTCGTCCGTGCGCTTGCCGACGGACTGAAACAGGGCGCTGCGCTGGGCGGCGCTAGTCTCGGGTCGGTCCAGGAGGGAGGAAACGGCCGTCCCCTTGCCGGAAACTCGGCACGTGGCAGGATTTTCGCCGCAGTCAAGTCAGATCACTTGCCCGCAACCGCCTTGCTGACAGCCGCCGACGCGTTGGCACCGCCCGCTTGGACGGCACCGCCGACGCCCATGCTCGAACGCATCCTTGTTCCGGGCACCGAGCGCGACGAAACGAAGCTCTCGGCGACGCTTGCAAAGCTGGCCGAGACCGATCGCGGCCTGAAGGTGATGCAGGAGGAGGGCACAGGCGCACAGCTGATCTGCGCGCAAGGACCGATGCACCTGCGCGATCTGCGCAAGACCCTGTCGGAGGTATTCCGGGTCGAAGTCACGGACCGATCGCCGAACCCGATCTATCGGGAAACGATCTCAAAGCCCTCGAACGTCCACTATCGTCACCGCAAGCAGACGGGTGGCGCAGGGCAGTTCGCAGACGTGCAGCTGAGTGTGCGTCCCAATGAACGGGGGCAGGGCTTCACCTTCGGCGAGACGGTCAAAGGCGGCACCGTTCCCCGGAACTACATTCCGGCGGTCGAGGCCGGCGCACGTGAAGCCATGGGAAAAGGCCCGCCCGGCTTTCAGGTGATCGCTGTCGACGTGAGGCACACGGACGGTCCGGCCCACTCCGTCGCCAG
>NZ_JABEPH010000401.1:0-4921 GCF_013004495.1 Rhizobium sp. SEMIA 4085 | reverse complement strand
TCGACAGGACTTGCGGAAGACAAGCTGCGGCAGACAGCCGCCTTTGCCCGTGAGCTGAGGAGTAAGTCGTGATGCCTGAAACGCTTCACATCGATATCGACGCCCGCGGCCTTGCGCGGCTGACGCTTGCGCGGCCCGAAAAGCACAACGCGATCTCGGCCCAGATGATGGATGAACTGACCGCCGCATCAAAGGCTCTCGGTTTTGATCGCAACGTTCGGGTTATCGTGCTTGCCGCAGAGGGGGCAAGCTTCTGCGCGGGCGGCGATCTCGATTGGATGCGCGCGCAGTTTGAGGCGGGGCGGGATGAGCGGATTTTTGAGGCAAGGCGGCTTGCCACCATGTTCCGTGCATTGAATGACCTTCCGAAGCCGGTGATTGCTCGTGTTCAGGGCAATGTCTTTGGGGGCGGTGTCGGCCTTCTCAGCGCTTGCGATCTGGTGATCGCCGCTGAAACCGCCCGTTTCGGCCTGACCGAAGTTCGCCTCGGGATTATCCCGGCAACGATCAGTCCTTTTGTCGTGGCGCGGATCGGCGAAGGAGCTGCCCGGCCGCTCATCATGTCCGGTAAACTGATCAACGCATCGGAGGCAAAGGCTGCCGGGCTGGCCGGGCATGTTGTACCCGCTGGGGATCTCGATGCGGCAGTCGAGACCGAAATCGGGCATTTCCTGAAGGCGTCGCCTGATGCAGTGGCAAGAGGCAAGATACTTGCCCGCTCGCTCGGAATGCCGATCACGGACGCGGTCATCGAAAGCGTCATCGAGCAATTAGCCGACACCTGGGAAACGGAAGAGGCGCGCGAGGGCATTGTCGCCTTTTTCGAACGACGGCAGCCATCCTGGCGAAGTGATGCTTGAATTGAGCGCACTTTGAGCATATTTTGATTGAGAATTGATCAAAATATGCGAGGACATCGATCATGGCAGCCATAGGCCTCAGCAATATCGCTGCCCGCTTCGGCGATGAACATTCGTCGTTTCTATCGGCCCGTCGCGTCGCCGAGCAACTCGGCGTAACGCTCTCCGAGCTGGCCCGGCTGATCGGGGTTGCGCGCAATACGCTGGCGGCGAAATCGAGCGCCCGTAAAGTGGATAGTGCGCTGAGCAACGTCGTCCGCATCCTTGCCATGGCAAGCGAAATGACCGGCGACGAAAACCGCGCGGTCATATGGTTCAAGCATCAGCCGATCCCCGGCTGGGGCGGCAAGACGGCTTTTGATCTTGTCGGTGAAGGCAAGTCCGACCGGGTTCTCGCCTATCTGGAGGCCGTCCGCTCCGGCGTCTATGCCTGAAGCCGTCGTGCATCTGTGGCGCGCCTTCGTTCCACGATGGGCCTATGCGCCGCTTTCTGGCGAGGGCGCCAGCCGTTTTGGCGGTCGCTGGAATCCGGTGGGTGCCCCAACCATCTATGCGGCCTGCGAACTGTCCACGGCCTGGGCCGAATATAACCAGGGCTTTGTCCAGCATCCGGCGATGATCGTGCAACTGGAACTCAAAGGGGCGCGCCTCGCCGACACGACAGACCAGGAGCTTCTTCGAAAGTTTGACGTTACTGCGGACATCCATCGTTGCGAATGGCGGATGCTGATGGATGAAAGCAAGGTGCCGGCAACCCACCACTTGCGCGAACGTCTGATTGCGTCGCGATATCATGGCGTGATCTATCCATCCTTCATGTCGCTCGGCGGCACATGCGTCGCGCTGTGGGCATGGAATATGCCGGGTGCACCGGAGCTTCGCGCAATTGATCCAGAGGGCCGACTGCCCAAATCACCGGCCTCCTGGTTGTAGATTACGGGCGCGCCGAGAACATCGCGACGGGAATTGTCCGATTAAAGCATTCCGGCAATTTATGAGTGCTCTTCGAGGGCAATGAACGGTTGCTTAAGGAGCTGGTGTCGGCGCATCTGTCGTTCGAAGTAGCAGAAGTCTGGCTCGCGAAGCTGGAAACGGGGAGGATGCGGGAACCCTACTGCCATCACTGATCTGTGGGCTGCCAATGCTGGCTGGCGCCCACGCGAGTATTCGCGTTCCGGCGCTTAGTGAGGTGGAGGCGGCGCAGGCCTTGGAGCAATAGCGCTCCGCATCCGGTTGAATGCAGAGCGCATGATATTCGGCGTCAAGCGGCTGCGAAAGGTACGGCTACGAAGATCCTATTGCCACCACGTTCGACAAGCAGGAGAACCGACTTGCGGCCGGATCTTGCAGCATTGGCGACGGCGTTCTTCACATCGCCTGCATTATGTACGGTCTTGTCGTTGACCGAGACGATGACATCGCCCGTCTGAATGCCTGCTTCGGCGGCCGGCTTGTCCGGATTGACACTGGCGACGACCGCGCCCGTGACGCCTCTGGCCAGGTGAAGTTCTTCCCGGGTATCCGGTGTGAGATCGGCAAGAGCAATTCCAATGCCCGGACCGGCCTGTGTCCTGCCGCTGCTTTCTTCGGCTTCTGCCTGCTTATCGCCGGTGCCGTTGCCGCCGATGGTGACGGTGAGGTCGGTGCTCTGGCCGGCGCGCCAGACGGTGAGCGTTTTCCTGGCGCCCGGCGACATGTCGGCGACGAGACGCGAGAGGTCTTTCGGCGTCCTTACGGTCTGGCTGCCTAAGGCGGTAATGATATCGCCCGTCTTGACACCGGCGCGTGCGGCAGGGGTTCCCCCGGTTACGGCTGCAACGAGCGCACCCTGCGAGGCATTGAGCCCAACGGCATCTGCAACATCCTTGGTAACTGCCTGGATCTGCACGCCGAGATAGCCATGCTCGATCGAACCATCCTTCTGAAGCTTGGCGACGATCGCCTTGGCCTCATCGGACGGAATGGCAAAGCCGACTCCGACACTGCCACCGTTTGGGGAATAGATCGCCGTGTTGATGCCGACGACATTGCCGTCGTGATCGACGAGCGGACCGCCGGAATTGCCGTGATTGATCGGCGCGTCGATCTGGATGAAGTCGTCGTAGGGACCACTGTGCAGATCGCGGCCGCGGGCCGATACGATACCGGCTGTGACTGTCGTGCCGATGCCGAAGGGATTGCCGATGGCCAGGATCTGATCACCAAGTTTCAGAGTGTCAGAATCGCCCCAGGCGATCGTTGCAAGGGGCTTTTGAGCTTCAATCTTCAAGACCGCGATATCAGACTTCGAATCGGCACCGATCAGCCTGGCCGGCATTTCCGTTCCGTCATCAAGGGTCACCTTGATGTCCAAAGCATTGTCGATCACATGATTGTTGGTGACGATGACGCCATCGGAGCCGATGATGAAGCCGGAGCCGAGCGCCATGGCGCGCTCACCGTGCTCATGCTGCGGCAGCTGCTTCGGAAATGGTATGCCTTGCTGTTCGAAGAACTGCCGGAATTGCTCGTCCATCGGCGATTGATCGTCGTCGGCGCTGGCGTCGGCCTTCATCGTCGTGGTGATAGTGACGACGGCAGGCTTGTCGGCATGGACGACGGAGGCGAAAGAGCCGCTGGAGGAAGGCCCGCCGTTGGTTTCGGCCGAAGCGGCGGCGGCATTGGATGCGTTGATGGCAAAGGGCACGACGGCAGTACCGGCGATAATCGCAGCGCCGATCAGCGCTGCGATGCGATGCTTGGAGAGGATCGGTAACATGGTGATAGGTTCCTTGCGAAAATACTGCATGGCGGCGTCTTGGTTCCATGCCGGGGAACGCGGGCGTCGGGTGAACGTGGCGCCAATCCTTTGGCCTCCAGAGGACAATCATCGAAACTGTAGCGAGTGCTGCCGGTTCAAGAAATGGCGTCTTGGAGAGATATGCTTTGGTCAAGCCGCATTTACAAATTAAATGTTCATTACGGTTTCATTGCAAAAATGTAAGAATTACAGTTGGTTAATGTTCGCGCACCCTATGCGGACATCGGGGGCGAGGGGGCCGATCTTCGTCAGGGATCACACGACGCTATCGGACCGCTTTCAGTTTTTTTGCAAGTTCGGCTGCGATGAAGACGGCATGCTCGCTTACCTGCGGCAGTCCCATCAGCTCACCGAAGGTGCCGCGCGCCAGCGGACCCGAGATCAGCAGTGATGAATTCGCCAGGCCATCCGTTCCGACTGCTTCTGAGCTCTCGTTGCAGGCGATGCCGAGGCCGGTCGGATCGAGCTTCAAATGGCCGCCCTGGTTGAGCTCATGCAGCCACATCTGGCTTTGGAGAATGCTGCCATGGGCAGGACCGGTGGTCACGACCACGGCATCGAAGCGTTTCTCCACGCGCTCGCCGCTTCGCTTGAACAGGACTATATCGATCGCCGCTCCGTCGGTTTTGGCACCGGCAACGGAAGCGCCAAGGATCTCGAGGCGTCCTTCAACGATCGCCCGATCCAGTACCTCTTCGACCTGCGGTGCGATGCGGAACCGATGGACGTCCCAATAAGGCCGCAAATGGCGGACGATGCGCCGCCGCTCGGCAACAGGCAGATTGCGCCAGATTTCATGGCCGTTGCTGCGGACCTGATCGATGACTGCATGCCAGCTTTCGCCGATTTCGGCCGCCCCCGCGATCGTCTTTCGAACGGTCTGCAGGAGCGCTGCAGCGCTTGTAGCCGGCTTCGAAAGGAAGTCGCCGAAGGGCTCCTGCGGGCAGGGTGCGTGGCCGCGCGAACGAAGCCCGCGGCGGGAAATCGAGGTGATCGGTCCATGATGGCCACTGCGTGTCAGCGACGCGACGATGTCGGCGGATGTCAAGCCGTTGCCGACAATGAGGACCCGATCGTCCGGACGAATGGGATCGAGCGAGCCGGGGCGCATGGGATCGGCAACAAAGCGCGGGTGGCCGGCCAATGCAGCGGAGAGGCTGCGCGGTGCTGAGGGGGCGGGGTGGCTGGTGGCGAGCAAGAGGAAATCCGCGCGGGACTACGCGCCGGGGCTGTCGATGGTAGACCATGCGTGTGGGCCGGG
>NZ_JABEPH010000400.1:0-5073 GCF_013004495.1 Rhizobium sp. SEMIA 4085 | reverse complement strand
CCGTTCACGATGGCCTAAGCGTGAATGCGCAGAAACGTAGTGCGCGGTGTCGTGTTCAGAACGCGGGCCGTATGATTTGGGGCAGGCGGGGGACGGACACAGAAGCGTGAGCTTTCGACCATGCAGGCATGTACCTCGAGACTGCGCGATGACAGCAGCTGCGGGAAGGTATTGGCGAGCATTGTTGGGCCCATCGCCGGAAGGAGCCTGGCGCAACCCGCAACCGCGCCCGCCGACGATACGGCAAGAATGTAAGTTGGATCGAGTTGGTCATACTCGTCGGTCTCAAGGCCGTTCCTGACCTCTACATCCCAATTCAGCCTGTCGCGAAAGACTCGGGCACGCAGTCTGTGCATTGAATCGATCAGGTCAGCAAACTCACCGAAAGCGGTCGCCCGAACAGCCAGTATCTGCATAAGCAGCTCCGATACAAATAGGTTCACTGCATATTGGACATCAATCTCCTTCCTTAGGCGACTAATAGAATTATCAGTCGAGTGCACCGGCAAAGCGTGTACTAAGTCAGGCTGACGGTTGCATCGGGACCTGGTCCTCGACAGCCGTTGGAGGCATGTGCTGTCCCAGCGAGTCAAGGAGGTAGCGGTTTGGTGGCAACGAGATGGCGGTCGACGATTGAAGCCGAAACCCACAGGCATGCAGCCGAGAGCTATGTCTTGGCGCCGAACGCGGGCGACTTCCTTGAGCAGATGTCCTTGCCGATCTCGAAACTCGCCCGGATGGCGATTGGCAACGGGGCGGAACGGATTCTGTTCTTCGACGAAGGCAAGGCAATCGTCAGAGCCTTCGAGGGAGGCCTCCTGCTGTGGGTCGGTGCGAGCAATCTTGTGATCCGCCATGCTCTTCAGCTACTGCTTGAGGGCGGCCTTTTTCACGCCACGTCGGATGAGCGGCTGGTGATCTCTTGGTATCTAAGTGTCGGCAAGCCCTTTGCGGTGATCGAGGGACTGCTGTTTGCAACGTCTCGCGACGGTGCCAGATGCAATACGCATCTGCGATGATCTTGATCGCCGTCCGGAAGAGAATCTACTTTCTAGATGCCGTAATCAACGACCACCAGCAGCGAGAGCGCAGAGATAATCAGCAATGCTCCGATTACCACGATCATCAATTTAGCACTGTACGACTGCCATTCCATTCGACATGACCTCAATTGAGGGACGTTGTAGCGCTAGGAAGCGCTGAGGGCCACTGGCCAAAGGGGCGATATTCCGTCGCAGGCTTGACCCGTCGCTGTTCAGCGATCAGAAGCTAGCGTGGGCCGAGCCTAGTTTGCTAGAAGGCGGCCGGCATAACCAGCGGCAAAGACATCCACCGCGAGATAAGACAGCGTGCTGTTTGTCAGGGATTTGGGTCAGGATTCTCGCCTATAGAATCTCATGAGATCTTGAGCGTGTACGAGAATTTGAGGACGGGAGCTGCTCCGGTTAATGGGTTACGTCATGCCAAAAGCGGCAAATTAACTGGCTGGTATATTTGGGCTGGAGAATATTCCGATGCAGAAGGCTTCTTTGACGTAGTTCGTTAACGAGACCAGCTCGCCGTAATCTCACCACGAAAGCAAATTTGCGATGAAGCGAGGATATGCTTGGTGCAGGAAAATCAGATCATCGAGCTGTTCCCAATCGATGTCACCGTCCTGACTAGACCGCAATTCCGACTGGTGAATTCCGCCCATTACGAGCACGGCGTCGATTCCCGAGCGGTTTGCGCCGAGGACATCGGTGTTCAATCCGTCCCCTATGCAAACCACGGAAGACGGCGGAAGCGCCAGAACGCCGAGTGCCTTTGCATAAGCCTGCTGATGTGGCTTTCCGAAATACCATGCCTTTCCGCCGATTGCCTCGTAACGTGCGGTAATTGCGCCAGCGCATTCCAGGCGCCGGTCGCCGATCAGCACCTGCAGATCAGGATTTGCACAGATCATGGGGAGGCGGCGCTCGTGGCAGGCATGCAGCAGCGCCTCCCTTTCCGTAAGGGATTGCTCCTCGAGCGTCCCGGTGACCAACACGAAGTCGGCCTTAGTCACTGCCGTGACGGCACGTTTCCCTGTTCCCGCCATTAATTTCGACAGCACTCTTGGACCCATATGATAAAACCGTCTTCCCAATTGCAGGCGCCCGCCGCTTTCGGTTCCAGACAGCGCTTCAAAGACCAATTCACCGGACGTTATCAACCCGTCATAGAGTGCATCGGTAATCCCCATCCCGAGAAGATGGTCTGATACCTCCTGTTTGCGGCGCGGCGAGTTCGACAACAAAACGACCCGTTTCCGGCGCGCAATCAGATGAGCAAGGCAGTCGATTGCTCCGGCAAAAGCAGTTTCGCCATTGTGGACGACGCCGAACAAATCGATGATGAAACCGTCGTAGGCTTCCGAAAGCTCAGAAATACCGGTGAGAAGAGTTGGCCTAGCGAATGCCATCGCGCTTTGCATCCTCATGTTGTTTGCCTGAGCCTGATGGTTGCCGCCACTCGGCAAGAAGGTATGACGTGTTTGTACGATGGATCACAGCGCCGCCCAGAACAGTTTCGATTTTTGGCCCATCGCCACAGCCATACCAACCCATAACAGTGAAAGCGGCGCTTCCTACGTCGTGATCAATGCGACTTGAGCGCTTGCCAAGCTCTGAACCCTCCACGCTGGAGAGCGCAAGCCAAGCGCCATTTGAAACGGGCCGAAACAAGCAAGGATCGACAACTCCCGAAGAGGCTTCTTCAGGGATGTCGCCGTCAATATCTCACATCGTTGTCTTGGTGTTCAAAAGCACTGCAACGCCGACGACGGAAGCGGCTATGGAAAAGTCGACGTGCAAACGCCATGCGCGCCATCACAACCGTGAAACCGAAGCCTTTGATGCCGCCAAGAGCCCGTGCAACCTCATTGAGCAGATTTCGTTACCCATCTCCAGTCTCGCCCGGACGGTCAGTGGCGGCGAGACGGAACGGACGCTGGCCTTCGAAGAAGGCAAAGCCGCGAATCGTGCCGGATGTTCGCGATGAATCCGGCGTGGCCAATGCCCTAACCAGACCCCTGGAACCAATAGCGTGTCACGACATTCTCCTCCCCATAAGGAGATAGCAAATGACGAACGATCCTAAAAATTCAAGTGATCCCGACCTTCGAACCAAAGCGGTTGATTATCGCCGCACGAATTGGGTCGCATGGATTGCAGCGGTAGGATTGATTGCGATTGGCGCTTTCGCTCTCACCCAGTGGTCTAACACACCTGACACCGATCCACAGAGCACTGCTTCGACGAGCAATTCCGAACCGGCGCCGGCTCCGGCAACCCCGACCGCACCGGCAGATAATAATACCGCGCCTGCTCCCGTCACGCCGCCTGCAGGCACGACACCACAGTAAGCTTGATTTTGCCGTGATCGGGCGTCGCTTGCGACGGGCATAGCGACGACGCAAAATGCGTCCACTTGCTTCTTCGCGCGCTATTGATCGAGACCGCGCTCACGACCGATTGCCTGTGACCGACGGCCAGCGAGGATCTTCTGACTGCTTTCGATCCGAACCGCCCGCTGCAAAACCTTGAGCGATGTCCGCATCGCATCAAACGCCTTTCGGTCGGCCGGTGGCACCATATTGACGACGTCCTTCTCATCGCGCCCGATTGCACCAGGCCCGAAGCGCGCATCGAGGGCCTTACTCACCACAGCGAACTCGTCGCGGACCTTCGGATCAAGCGCGCTGATCATTCCGGCAAGCGCCCGCGGGTTCTTCTTAACCGCTAAGGTGAGGCGCTCGAGATCATCGCAGGCGCCCCTGCTCAATCCGGGAATGGCTATCCCCATGCGTCGCCGTTCTGCCGCAAGCGTACGAAGAGCCGCCTCGAATGCATTCGAGTAGGCTGAAGCAAGAGCGGTCAGGCGAGTGACAACCTCCGGAAGGGCCTTCAGCGCATCTCTGCGCTCTCGCCCAGAAGCAAGCAGCCGGTCGATCACGCGATCCGAACCGCGTAGCGCTCCGTAATCTTTAGGATCGGCGGCGACGGCTGCAGCGATGCGATCCGCCACGATGCCCTTTGTAGTTAGCGCCTCGATCATCGTCACCGCACCGGCCGGATCACGCCAGATGCGCATCGCCGCTTCCCCAAGGGCTGCGCGCCGCTCCTGGTAATGCGGCGTCGACAAGGCGGTTGCTTTCGCGTCATCCTCAATCGGGGCCTTGAATTCAGTAACCGCGGCAAGCAGCGGCGGCGCGGAGGTTGTCTGCCTCTCCGGATCAAAGGCCACAGCGGCGACAATCCGCGAGCGATCCTGGCGTTCGGCCTCATGCTGTGCTTCGGCAAACCGCTTTACAGCCGTAAAAAGCTTCACCAGCTCCTCGCGCTTTTCTGCCCCCAAATCCTCCGGCATACGCTCCATGGCGTAACACTCGACATGCTCATTCGCCTTACCGGTAAAGGCGCTCCGGCCGAAGCGAACCGTCAGCGCCTGGCTCACCGCCTTGATTTCCTGCACGACAGAACGATCCTCGGCGGCGAACAAAAACGCAGTCTTGTAAGTCTCCTCCCCGCCCGCTTGGCGGATGGCCTCGATCTCGCTGAGACGCGCATGGGCAGCCATCGATAGCGCTGGAACCGAAAACGACATATGCGTGCGGCGCGTCCGTTCACGTGCGGCGAAGCGCTCAGCGTTCTTCCGGAACGCCGCAGCATGGGCGCGCACCAGCGGCTTTAATTCAGCAAGAGCGGCATTCGCGGCATTGCGCTCGTCCCGCGCCGCCCGCCCATCGACCAAGCGGTCGGAGCCGCGCAGACGTCCGAGCGTGGCCGGCGCACGCGTAATGTCGTCGGCAAGCCGGGAGGGCATGGCGTCAGCGCGTGAAGCCCGGTCGTTCAACACGGCAAGCGCCTCGCCCGGATCAACAAAGATCTTTCCGAGCTGAGCGCGAAGGATCGCTTGACGTTCCTGACAACCGGCTGAAGCCAGTTGCGCCAGACGCGCATCCTCGTCCACGCTCCTTGAGAAAGACGTAACAGGTGCCAGAAGATACCGCATGTCCTCGGCACTGGTCTGCTCTACGGATGGGGACTGGAC
>NZ_JABEPH010000399.1:0-5105 GCF_013004495.1 Rhizobium sp. SEMIA 4085 | reverse complement strand
AAAAAAGGCCGGAAGTTCCCCTCCGGCCTTGCACGTTCGATTCTCGAAGCTGGGTAAGCGGCTTCGGTCGTATGAGCCTTGCGGACGTCCTCGTCCGTCAGGATACCGCTGGCGCGAAGCAGCGCTGCAAAGCGGCCGTTGCTGTGGCTGAGTTCATCGAAACTGCCCTGTTCGACGATCCGGCCATTGTCGAGGAAGAGCACCTTGTCTGCCTCACGAACCGTCGAGAGGCGGTGCGCGATGATGAAGGTGGTGCGGTTCTGGCGAAGGTTGTCGATCGCAGCCTTCACGCGATTCTCGGTCTCCACGTCCAGCGCGCTGGTCGCCTCGTCGAGAACCAGGATCGGTGCATCCTTGAGGATGGCGCGGGCGATGGCTACGCGCTGGCGCTCCCCGCCCGAGAGCCTGTTGCCACGTTCGCCGACATGCGTGTCATACTGTTCCTCGCGCGTTTCGATGAAGTCGGCCGCGGCTGCCGCTTCGGCAGCACGGCGCATCTCTTCTTCGCTGGCACCTTCGCGGCCAAGGCGGATATTGTCGCTGATCGAACGGTTCAGCAGACCCGCATCCTGGAACACGGTGGCGATATAACGGCGCAGCGATCTGCGGGTGACCTTGGTGATGTCGTGGCTATCCACCAGGATCTGGCCGCTGTCTGGATCGTAGACGCGCTGCAGCAGATTGACGAGCGTCGTCTTACCCGCACCTGTCGGGCCTACGATCGCGACTGTCTGGCCAGCCTTCACCGAGAAGGAGACATTGTGCAGGCCCTGCGACGAGTTGCCGAAGCCGAAGGATACGTCGCGGAATTCGACTTCGCCCTTGACATCCTTGATGTCGGCGTTGCCCGCCGGTTCTTCGCGCTCGCGAACAGAATCTTCGAGTGTATAGAAGTCTTCAAGCTTCGCGCGGGCTTCGAAAATCTGCGTAGCGAACTGGCGCATCTGGTCGAGGCGCGAGATCAAAAGGTTTGCAAAGCCGATGAAGGCGATGACGTCACCGATCCGCAGTTCGCCGGCCTGCACCAGAAGCGTGCCGATCACAAGGATGATCATCATGGCGATGGTCGATGCCATTCGGTTCAAAGCACCGGCAAGGGCCCACCAGTCGAGGACCGGGTACTGAGCCTGCAGCAGACGGTCGGCAAAGCCCTTGAGCGCTTTGGTTTCCGCTTCGATGCGGTTGTAGCTGTGCAGTACCGAAACGTTGCTGATCGAGTCGCTCACATGCGAGAAAACGGTGTGATAGTGGTTCTCGACCGAAGCCTGTCCGTCCTTCGTGCGGCTCATGACCAGACGGCCGATGAGCCAGTAGGCAAGACCAAGCACGACCAGCACGCCGGACAATCTCAAGTCCATGGCCATGGCAGTCGGCACCAGAAGCGCAATGGCGACGGCGGTCGAGAGATGGTTACGCATGAATTCGAGCCAGAGGCCGAAGAGCGTTTCGCAAGCGCGCAGCAGCGTGTGCAACGCGTTCGACGTGCCGCGCTGGTGATGCCAGGAGAGCGGCATCGAGATGATGCGGCCAAATGCTTCCGTCAGCAAAGTCGCGCGCCGGCCATGGGCCAGCCTGTCCGCCTCGCGGGCGACTAGAACGAAGGCGATCGTATTGAAGACGGCAAATCCGGCCCACATGAACAGAATGGGCTTGACCTCGCCATTGCCTGAAATGGCATCGATGATGCGACCAAACAGAACAGGCTCCGCAATCGTGATCGCAGCCAGAACAATGTTTGCTACGACCACCAGGGATACGCGGAGCTTGTAGGCGCCAAGGTAGCGCAAAGCTCTTGCATAGACCTTGAATAATGACACGGCGGTACCTCTTGTGTGCATCTGCAAAGAACGGGATGGCGCGATGCTATGAAAAGACACCTGAACCGACGATTAACGGCGCATTCAGGTGACGTGTTTTTGCAAGATGCGACAGGATAACCGCAGCGCAAAGCTGCTCAACCGATCGGGGAGTGCAACAATTTCCACTTGTATTTAAACCAAGCTTTAGCAATCCATAAACTTTATATGAAGCCAGTTTTTTAATTGAAGACCGTCGTTGCCGCGTTCAGGTGGTTCGGTCGACGGACTTCACCGATCGCCCATTGCCGGGCAAGGGGCTTTTTGTGAATATTCATTCTTTGGTTCAATTGCTCGTCGTCATAGAGGAATGCACGAAGCCCGAAACCGTCGTTGAGGAACTTCGGCGGATCGTTCATTCCTATGGCTTCGAATATTATGGATTGCTGCGTCATTTGAAGCAGAGCCAAGATCCCTGGGGTCTCGTACTTGCCGGGCATTGGCCCGAGAAGTGGCCGCAAACATATGTTGCAAAAAAATATGTCCTCATAGATCCAACAGTCCGGTATCTGGCGCAGGCGCAAAGGCCATTTCGATGGAAGGAAAGCCTAGCCGCCTACCGCCGCGATCCGCACCAGCGGCGAATGGAACAGATGATGAGGGATGCCGATGCCCACGGCCTGCGCGACGGTTACATCTTCCCCATTCACGGCAAGAGCGGCGTGCTCGGAAACTTGAGCGTCGGCGGCGAGCCTGTCGAATTGTCGCCGGTGGAGATGTCATTGTTCGAAACTGTTGCCCGCAAAGCGTTCTGGCGGCTGCTTGATCTCAAGGGCGAAGCGAAGGCACTCGAAAGCGCTTCGTTGCTCAAAATGCCGCTGACGCGCCGCGAGCTCGAAATCCTGCACTATTTAGCCGACGGCCTGACCTCGATGGAGATCAGCAAGGTGCTCAGCATATCGAACCACACGGTCGATTGGTATATGAATGGGCTGCAGGACAAGCTGAAGGCCAAGAACCGCCAGCAGGCGGTGGCGCTGGCTTTCCGGCACGGGCTCGTTATCTAATTTAGCCCGCGACCCCTCGCATTTGGGAAATTCTATTTCGCAAGGGAAATTGAACTTTCTGTAACGGCGCGTTAAGAATTTTCTTCGCGGGTGCAGCATTGCCCGTTTCGATGCCGTGAGGAGAGCGCATTGCCCATATCCAAGATACTCGTTGCCAATCGTTCCGAAATTGCCATCCGCGTGTTCCGCGCGGCCAATGAGCTGGGGATAAAAACGGTCGCGATATGGGCGGAAGAGGACAAACTGGCGCTGCACCGCTTCAAGGCGGACGAAAGCTATCAGGTCGGCCGCGGCCCGCATCTTGACCGCGATCTCGGGCCGATCGAAAGCTACCTTTCGATCGATGAAGTGATCCGCGTTGCCAAGCTATCCGGCGCCGATGCCATCCATCCGGGTTATGGCCTGCTGTCGGAGAGCCCTGAATTCGTGGATGCCTGCAACAAGGCGGGCATCACCTTTATCGGCCCGAAGGCCGATACAATGCGGCAACTCGGCAACAAGGTCGCCGCGCGCAATCTGGCGATCTCGGTCGGCGTGCCAGTGGTTCCGGCAACCGATCCGCTCCCGGACGACATGAAGGAAGTCGCCCGCATGGCCGAGGAGATTGGCTATCCGGTCATGCTGAAAGCTTCCTGGGGCGGCGGCGGGCGTGGCATGCGCGCCATTCGCGACGCCAAGGATCTTGCCCGTGAGGTAACTGAAGCCAAGCGCGAGGCGATGGCCGCCTTCGGCAAGGATGAAGTCTATCTCGAAAAGCTCGTCGAGCGCGCCCGCCACGTCGAAAGCCAGGTGCTTGGCGATACGCACGGCAATGTCGTGCACCTCTTCGAGCGCGACTGCTCGATCCAGCGCCGCAACCAGAAGGTCGTCGAGCGTGCGCCGGCACCGTATCTTTCGGAAGCGCAGCGCCAGGAGCTCGCCGCCTATTCGCTGAAGATCGCCGAGGCGACGAACTATATCGGCGCCGGCACCGTCGAATATCTGATGGATTCCGATACCGGAAAATTCTACTTCATCGAAGTCAATCCGCGTATCCAGGTCGAGCACACGGTCACCGAAGTCGTGACCGGCATCGATATCGTCAAGGCACAGATCCATATCCTCGATGGCTACGCGATTGGTACAGCGGAATCGGGTGTTCCCAAGCAGCAGGATATCAAGCTAAACGGCCACGCGCTGCAGTGCCGCATCACGACGGAAGATCCGGAACATAACTTCATCCCGGACTACGGCCGCATCACTGCCTATCGCTCGGCCTCGGGTTTCGGCATCCGTCTTGATGGCGGCACGTCCTATTCCGGAGCGATCATCACCCGCTATTACGATCCGCTGCTCGTCAAGGTGACGGCCTGGGCGCCGAATCCGCTCGAGGCGATCTCGCGCATGGACCGGGCGTTGCGTGAATTCCGCATTCGCGGCGTGGCAACCAACCTCACCTTCCTTGAAGCGATCATCGGACACCCGAAGTTCAAGGACAACAGCTATACAACCCGGTTTATCGACTCGACGCCGGAGCTTTTCCAGCAGGTTAAGCGTCAGGACCGCGCGACGAAGCTTCTGACCTACCTTGCCGATGTGACCGTCAATGGCCATCCCGAAGCCAAGGACAGGCCGCGGCCGCTGGAAAATGCTGCAGAGCCGGTCGTTCCCTATGCCAACGGCAGCAAGGTCCAGGCCGGCACCAAGCAGCGTCTGGACAAGCACGGCCCGAAGAAGTTCGGCGAGTGGATGCGAGACGAAAAGCGCGTGCTGATAACCGATACGACGATGCGCGATGGCCATCAGTCGCTGCTCGCGACGCGCATGCGCACCTACGACATCGCCCGCGTCGCCGGGACCTATGCCCATGCGCTACCGAACCTGCTGTCGCTCGAATGCTGGGGGGGTGCGACTTTCGACGTTTCCATGCGCTTCCTGACGGAAGATCCATGGGAGCGTCTGGCGCTGATCCGTGAAGGCGCACCGAACCTGCTCCTGCAGATGCTGCTGCGCGGCGCCAACGGCGTCGGATACAAGAACTATCCGGACAATGTCGTCAAATACTTCGTCCGGCAGGCCGCAAAGGGTGGCATCGACCTCTTCCGCGTCTTCGACTGCCTGAACTGGGTCGAAAACATGCGCGTGTCGATGGATGCGGTCGCTGAAGAGAACAAGCTCTGCGAGGCGGCGATATGCTATACCGGCGATATCCTGAACTCGGCGCGCCCGAAGTATGATCTGAAATACTACACCGACCTTGCCG
>NZ_JABEPH010000398.1:0-5126 GCF_013004495.1 Rhizobium sp. SEMIA 4085 | reverse complement strand
TTTTGTATACACAAGAGCACCCCCCCCGACTCCTCCCCGCGCCGCCCCCGCGCCGCCGTCTGATGTGTAGACGACACCAACGCCGCGCCGCGCTGCGCCCCCCGCGCGCCGGTGCGCTCGCGCCCCCCCTCCGGGCGACCCCGCCGCCGTCCACCGCCACTTCGAAATGTTTCATTGCATCGCTTCCGTCATCAGAAACGGCGAACCGGCATTATGCCGCCGGCTTCGCCTGACGGCGCCAACTATAGCCCCTGCCGACGTCCGCGTCACGCACAGCCGGCTGATAATGATGCGGAATTCCGGGCAGCCGATTTTCGGAAAGGCGCTTGAGCGCCGTTTCATTGGTCACGGCGAAGCTGTCGATCCCGACGCGCAGCATCAACGGGATCTGGTCGATTAGCACATCGCCTACCGCCCGCAATTCGTTGGCATAACCCAGTCGCTCGCGCAGCAGCGAAGCATGGCTGAAGGCACGGCCGTCGCTGAATGCCGGAAAAGCAACAGCGACGATATCGAGGCGATCGAGGTAAGGCTCGAGCTTGCGCACGTCGTCGGCGGGCTTGATGAGCACACCAAGGCCGACATCGTTGCTCTCTCCGGCCGTGGCGATCAACTCGTCGAGGCCGAGCAGAGGCTTTTGATCTTCGGTCGCTTTCACCTCATCGCTCTCGATCACCCAGGGATCGTTGGCGACGAAACCGGTTTCTCTCCAAATCTTCGTCATCATCCCCTCCTTATGCCGCTTCCGCGGCCGCGCCATAGAGCGCGTCCTTGAAAGGCTGCGGTCCGACGCGGCGATAGGCTGTAAGGAAGGTTTCAGACGGGTCCCGGCGGATGCAGAGATAGGTATCGACGATCGTCTCGATTGCGTCCGTCACCTTGTCCGGTTCGAAGCCGCGGCCGATGATCTCCCCGATCGAGGTGTGTTCGTCGCCGGAGCCGCCGAGCGTAATCTGATAGAGTTCGGCACCCTTCTTCTCGACGCCGAGCAGGCCAATATGGCCGACATGGTGATGCCCGCAGGCGTTGATGCAGCCTGAAATCTTGATCTTCAGTTCGCCGATCTCCGCCTGACGCGCAGGATCACCAAATCGCTTGGAAATCTCCTGCGCAACCGGAATGGAGCGCGCATTGGCGAGCGCGCAATAGTCCAGCCCCGGACAGGCAATAATATCCGTGATGAGGCCGGCATTGGCAGTTTCGAGATCAGCCGCGACCAGGCCGCGATAGACGGCTTCCAGATCGCCCAGCGCCACATGCGGCAGGATGAGGTTCTGTTCGTGGCTCACGCGAATTTCGTCGAAGGCATATTCCTCGGCGATGTCGGCAACGGCATCCATCTGCGCGTCAGAGGCATCACCCGGGATGCCGCCGATCGGCTTCAGCGAGATCGTCACCATGCCGTAATCGGGGTTCTTGTGGGGTGCTACGTTCTGCTGCACCCAGCGGGCAAATGCCGGATCAGCCTTCTTCCAGCGGGCAAGGTTCTCCCAGCCTTCGGCGCGTTCCGGCAGCACGGGCGGCGCGAAATAGGCGGCGATCGCCTGGACGTCCTTCTCCGGCAACTTGAGCTCGGTATCCTTGAGCTGCACGAACTCAACCTCGACCTGGCGCGCCAGTTCTTCGGCACCGGTCTCGTGCACGAGGATCTTGATGCGCGCCTTGTACTTGTTGTCGCGGCGGCCGTGCAGATTGTAAACGCGCATGATCGCGGTCGTGTAGGACAGCAGGTCCTCTTCCGGTAGGAAGTCGCGGATCAGCTTGGCGACCATTGGCGTGCGGCCCTGGCCGCCGCCGACGTAAACGGCAAAGCCGATCTCACCCTTGTCGTTCTTCTTCAAATGCAGGCCGATATCGTGGACCTGGATCGCCGCGCGGTCGCGCTCGGCGCCGGTGACGGCGATCTTGAACTTGCGCGGCAGGGAGGAGAATTCCGGATGCACGGACGACCATTGGCGCAGGATTTCCGCATAGGGACGCGGATCGGCGACTTCGTCCGCCGCGGCACCGGCGAAATGATCCGCCGTGACATTGCGAATGCAGTTGCCGGAGGTCTGCATGGCATGCATCTCAACCGTCGCAAGTTCGGCAAGCACGTCCGGCATGTCGGAGAGCTTCGGCCAGTTGAACTGCAGGTTCTGGCGGGTCGTGAAGTGACCGTAGCCGCGGTCGTAGGTGCGGGCGATATGGGCGAGCATGCGCATCTGGCGCGAGGAGAGCGTGCCATAGGGGATGGCGATGCGCAGCATATAGGCATGGAGCTGCAAATAGACGCCATTCATCAGGCGCAGCGGCTTGAACGCATCCTCGGCAAGCTCACCGGTCAGACGGCGCTGGACCTGGTCGCGAAACTGCTCGACGCGCTCGGCGACAAAGGCGTGGTCAAATTCGTCGTAACGGTACATCAGCTTCCTCAGACTGCAATGAATTCGGGATCGGCCGGCTTGTAGCCCGGCGCATATTCCATGGTCGGGCCCTGGGCGCGGATGCGCTCGCGGAGGCGAAGCGGCCATAGAACTCCGTTGGCTTCCTGAACTTCGATGACGGCAACGTCAACGACCTTGTTGTCGGCATAGGATTTCTTGCCGATCTCTTCCAAAGCCGTCACGGCCTCGGCATGGCGGGCGATGAGCGCATCCTGCAGCGAGGTTACCCATTCGCCGCCGGCGTTAAGCCAGACCGCCACGCCGTCCGTCAGCCTGTTGGCGGTCAGAACCTTGTCGACCATGTTCAGCTCCTTGCAAATTCCGGCGCGGTCGCCTCATGGCGCACCAGTGGCTCGGACAGTTCGAAATTGGCGCCTGCGACGGCATCGCCGATAATGACCATGACCGGTCCGGTCAACTCGTCACGATGCTGCAAGTCGGGAAGATCGCGCAGAATGCCGTGCAGTAGGCGACGGTCCGCACGGCTTGCATTCTCGACGACGGCAACGGTCGTCTCGGCGGGAAGCCCAGCGCTCATCAGCCGCTCGGAGACCGAAGCTGCGACGGTCCGTCCCATATAGACGGCGATCGTCGCGCCGGACACGGCAAGGCTTGCCCAATCGGGCAGCACGTCGCCGGTCAGATCATGCCCGGTCGTGAAGACCAGCGACGAGGCAACGCCGCGCAGCGTCAGCGGCAGCTCGAAATCGGCCGCGGCGGCGAAAGCGGAAGTGATGCCCGGAACGACCTCGTAGCCGATGCCCGCGGCACGCAGCGCCGCCATCTCTTCCCCTGCCCGGCCATAAACCAGCGGATCGCCGGATTTCAGGCGCACGACGCGCTTGCCCTGGCGTCCAAGCTGGACAAGCAGATCGTTGATCTCTTCTTGCGATTTCGAATGGCAACCCTTGCGCTTGCCGACCGAAAGGCGCTCGGCATCGCGGCGACCCATATCGACGATCGCCTGCGGCACCAGCGCATCGAAAACGATGACGTCGGCTTCCATCATCACGCGCTGGGCGCGCAACGTCAGCAGATCTTCGGCTCCAGGACCGGCACCGACGAGCCAGACGCGACCGTCAACCTTTTCCGCCGGGCGCAGGAGGCCGTTTGCGGCACGCCGCGCTTCGGGAAGATTGCCGTTTGCAACGGCGTCCGCCACGCGACCAGAGAAAAAACGGCGCCAGAAGACCCTTCTGGCGACGCCGCGTGGAACGAGATGTTCGACGGTCTTGCGGTAGCTCGTCGCAAGATCGGCCAGGCGGCCGAGCGACGGGGAAAGCAACTGATCGACCTGCGCACGGATCATCTGCGCGAGCACCGGGCCGGCACCTTCCGTGCCGATCGCAACGGCGACCGGCGCGCGATTGACGAGAGCGGGCGTGAAGAAATCGCAATAGTCCGGCTGGTCGACTGCATTGGCCGGAACTCTGACCGCCCGGGCAGCTTCCACGACCGCGCGATCTTCGGCAGCATTACCGGTTGCAGCAAAAACAAGCGTCGCACCATCCACCTGCTCGGGCGAGAAAGCGCCACGGACGGTTTCGATTCGATTGGAAATCAGGAACGAATGATAATCGGCCTCGGGATGGTCCGCATAAGCAACAATGCGGGCGCGCGTGTTCAGCAGCAGGCGCACCTTGGCGAAGGCCTCGTCTCCATTGCCGAAAACGGCTGCGATCCGCCCTTCCACACGGAAGAATGCGGGAAACACCGATAGCAGTTCGTTGCTGGAAGGCATTATCATTCCACTTCGAAGTTGGCCGACTATGCCTTTTACGGTCAACGGATTGAAGAAACAGAAATTCGAAAGCCCCGCTGAGTGCGTATTCTTTTGCTCGCCATCTCAAGGATTTGAGAAAAGTCGCCCGGTCGTTTGAAAATGCTGCTGCAGCGCATCATAAGCTGGTGACAAATGCCCAGATTCGGCGCGATCATGCATTCCGCTTCCCGGCGGCAACCGGTAAACTGCTCGAAACAGGAGAACACTATGCCGGAAAAGACGATTGCTCCCCGTCTTCTCGAAGTCATCGAGAAGCATATCCTGCCGATCACGGAGCTCGGCGTTTCCGAGGGTAACAAGGTCTTCGGCGCGGCAATCCTGCGTAAGTCCGACCTGGCGCTGGTCGTCGCGGAAACGAACAACGAACTGGAAAATCCGCTATGGCATGGCGAAGTCCACACATTGAAGCGCTTTTACGAGCTGTCCGATAAGCCCTCGACCAAGGATCTCATCTTTCTCTCGACGCACGAGCCCTGCAGCATGTGCATGTCGGCGATCACCTGGGCGGGTTTCGACAATTTCTATTATTTCTTCAGCCATGAGGATTCGCGCGACAGCTTTGCCATCCCGCATGATCTGAAGATTCTGAAGGAGGTCTTCGGGCTCGAACCGGGCGGATACCGCCGTCACAACGCATTCTGGAACAGCTTTGCGATCGCCGATCTTATCGAAAGCGAGGACGAACCGCTGAAAACCGGTCTGAAAGCGCGGGCCGCCGGAATCAAGGCCCGCTACGATGCGCTGTCCGACATCTATCAGGCGTCCAAAGACGCCAATGCCATCCCCTTGAACTGAGATATCATGGAAGCTTCAAAAGATATTTCGCGCCTGATCGAGATCATGGCGGCACTGCGCGATCCCAAAACCGGCTGCCCCTGGGACATCGTCCAGACCTTCGAAACGATCAAGCCCTATAC
>NZ_JABEPH010000397.1:0-5130 GCF_013004495.1 Rhizobium sp. SEMIA 4085 | reverse complement strand
GAGACATCACGAGCCAAGTAGCCGATCCGGCAGGCTGAAGGCGAAGCCGGCGACAGGCCTCGCCGGCTTACGCTGCCCGAACGGTGTCGCTTTCGCAACTAAGCTGCCTGCACCTTCTTGGCTGTTCCCCCCCCGCCCGGCCCCCAGCCACCGCGCGCCGCCAGACGCCCGCCCCCCCCCGCCCGCCGTCGCCCACTAACACCGCCACTGTCTCGTTCGGCCTGATCTCGACCGAGACGTGGTCGACCAGGCGCGCGCCGCTATCGTCGCTGAGGGTGAGGTTGCTAACGACGAGGGCTGCCGTCAGCGGGCCGACTGCTTCTGCCGGGATTTCCTGGATGCGGCTGTCAATAAGCGGCTCGACATTGAACTGTTCATAGACCTGCTGATACTTGACCTGAACGTCCTGGCGCATCTGATCCCAGTCGATCAGCTCTTTCAATGGCCCCGGAAGATCCTTGTAGGCGCTGATGACCGCAACGAGCTGGCCGATATCAAGGCGCCCCTGCAATGCGAGGTAGCCGCCGATCGCGTAGAATAGGAAAGGCGTCACCTGCGCCAGGAAGTTGTTCAGGAACTTCACCAGGAACTTCCACTGGTAAAGGTCGTAGCGGATCGAGAAGATGAGGCCGAGACGCGTGGCAATGTCGGCGCGTTCCAGGTTCGAGGTGTCATTGCCATGGATCGTGCCGATACCCTCGACAATCTCGCCAACGCGGCCGGAAAGCTCGCGGGCTGTCAGCTGCCGCTGGCGGCCCAGCTCGAGCAGCCGCTTTCTCATGCGCGGAATGACGACCGCCTGCACGCCGACGATTGCGGCCGCAATCATACCGAGCCAGAAGTTCTGGACAATGATGAAGGCAAGCGCCGTCAGCGCCTGGCCGCCGAGAAGGGCAGGCGAGACGAAGGCATCACCGGTAAAGCCGCCCATTGGCTCCACCTCGTCCTTGATCATCGTGGCAATTTCAGCCGATTTCACCCGCTTGAAATGGACGGGCGGGAAACGCAGCACCCGGTCGATGAGTTGGAACCGAATACGCCTTAACATGCGCTCGCCGAGGCGGCCTTTGTAGGTATTGATGTAGAATTTGAAGAGGCCGTTCAGTACGACGAGCGCCAGGAAGACGAGGCTCAGCGCCATCAGCATCTGAAGGCGGTTGAGCTGGAATCCCTCGAAGAATTCGACATGCCCGATCAGCGGGATGTCATAGGCAAGATGCATGAAGGTCTGGGTCGCATTCGCATTCTCGAAGCCATCACCTTGAATCGGGCCGTTGACGATCTGTTTCGGCAAATCGAAGGACAAGAAATAAGGGACCATCGAGACGGCAACGACAGCCAAAATCCAAAGCTGCTGTCGCCGCGTGTTCGACCAGATATAGCGGGCGAGGCTTTTTTCCATGCTAACCGTCAGCCTGATTGGAAAGGGCGGGCCGGGATAGGGGGCCATTCGTAAGGGGAGATGCCGAAGACAGATTCATGCAACCGGACCGCCGGGTATTGTAAGGAAATCAAGGCGAAGCGGATTGCTGTCGAATGCCGATTCTCGCCGGGGCTTCAGTTATATCACAGGATTTTCATAATAGGCGAGCGATTCAACCAAGCATCGAACGGATGATCGAAGCAGTTGTCTCGGCTCCGGTCAGATCGAGGGTGACGTCCTTTCCGGCGGGTGCTGCAAGCACTCTTTCGACCGCCGCCGCCACATGCTCTGCGGTCAGTCCTTGCTCTGGAAGAACTGCGGCGAGACCCAGTGCCTGCAAACGCTCGGCCCGCACCGTCTGCTCCGTTTCGCCGCCGGCGACAAAGGGGACAAGGATCGAACGGCAATTTGTTCGCAGCAGGTCTCCGACCGTATTGTAGCCTGCCTGCGAGATCGAGACTTTCGCGCCGCCCAGCAGCGAGGGGAAGTCCTTGCGGAAGCGCGCAAGCGTGATGTTGGCAGGTGCGGCCCGGCTCAGCCCGATAAAGTCCGTCTCCGGCAGATTGGGACCGGTGAGGAGCAGCCAGCGATGACTTTCGGGCAGCATGGCTGCCGCATCGCGCGCCGCGCGGATGAGCTTCAGGCCGACGGCCCCGCCGCCAGCGGAGGCAATGATGTCGAAGACGTCGGTCGGAGCGGCGGCCGGCTTGGGTGCAACGAGCCCGGTATATCGTACCTTGTCTGCGATTTCGGCCGTCAGCGGAAAGGTATCTTCAAGTCGCACAAAATCCGCATCACCGTGAACGAGCACGGCGTCGAAGTGACGTTTCACCAGGTCGACGGTTTCCTCGTCTCGGCCGGGCTTGCGGTTTTCTTGAAGGATGTCGCGCACCGAACTGAAGAGTTTTGGCTTTGGATCCGTCCTGCCGATCATATCGAGCAGCGGCAGCAGTTCGAAGCGCATCTGACGCCTGCCGAAGGGGAAGGCCTCGGTGATGACGGCATGCGGCCGCACCTCCTGAAATGCGGCAAGCAGCAGGTCGCGCCGTCTTGACAGAAAGGCGTCGCCGGCGACATTGCCGTGGGCGTCCGCCAGACCCGAAAAGCCGGCATTGCTGGCAACGACCGGCGGCAAGGCTATGGTCTTTATGCCTGCGCCGGGAAAGCCTGGGACTGGCAAGCCGCCTGTTGCGACCGTCACGTCAAAACCGTCCTTGACCAATGCGTCGGCAATGCGGCTTGCGCGCGCGATGTGGCCGATGCCGAGCAGGTGCTGGACGTAAAAGAGGATGCGTTTTGTGCTCATGAGGGTTGTTGCCATTCCTCTTCGAAGAGGCGTATCAGCTGCTTTATGCTGGAATGATAGTCGAAATGCTCACGCACGCGTTTTTCCGCCGCATCTCCCAGCTGTCTTCGCAGCGCCGGATCGCGTATCGCCGCCTCAAGCGCGCCAGCGAGCGCCATCGGATCTTCCGGTCGAACGACGAGACCGTTCTCGCCGTTTGTCAGCAGTTCCGGCACGCCTGAAACATCGGTCGAAAGGCACATCAGCCGCTGGCTCGACGCCTCGACCAGCACATTTGGCAATCCATCCCTGTCGCCGTTGGCTGCAATGCGGCAGGCAAGCGCACACAGGTCGGCGCTGCGGTAATGAGCGAGCACCTCCTTCTGCGCCATTGCGCCTTTCCAGGCAATGTTGCCGGCAAGTCCGAGCTCTGCGGCGAGCGCCTTCAATCTGGCCAGTTCGTCACCGCCCCCGATGTGTTCGAAACGCCAGTTGAGGCTTTTTGGAAGCAGGGCAAGGGCGCGCAGCAGCACGTCGTACCCCTTCTTTTCGACCGCCCGGCCGACGCTCAATAGAAGAACCGGGTCGGAAGGATCGGTGCCATCCCGGTTGGAGTGCTGGCCTTCGAAACGGCCGAAGCGGGCCAGATCGAGGCCGTGATAGCTGAGGTGGACCGCATCCGGCCGCCCGGTCAGGCTTCGCATATGCTCCCAACCGCTCCTCGTGCACGTTACCGCCCAGCGGGCGGTGCCAAGCTTGGTGTTCAGCTCCCAGTCGGGTGACGTCCAGATGTCTTTCGCATGGTCCGAGACAGTCCAGGGCACGCCTGTCAGGATGCTTGCATAATCGGTGACAGAAGCAGGTGTATGGATGAAGTGTGCGTGCAGCCATTGACCGTTATCGGGCCACTCGCGGGCGAGCACCAGCGCCTGGCCGAGGCGGCGGAAGCGGTTGCGTGACATATCGCGTGGCAGATCGGCCAGAAAGCGTTTCATCAAGGCCCTGAAACCCGGCTTTCCAAAGCCGGCAAAAAGCCCCTTCAGGACGCGCAGCGGCTCCTCGTGCAGGTATTCCGGCAGGTAGACGACGCGCGCCTTGATCTCGTCATGTACCGGGTGGCGTTTCGTGTCGGTCGGCCGCCTCATCGAAATCAGCGTCAGATGGAAGCCCGCTTTTTCCAGCCCGAGCAGCTCTTGGGCAATGAAGGTTTCGGAAAGGCGCGGATAGCCTTTCAGCACGACAAGAATCTTGCGGCGCTCCGGCAATGCTTTGATCTTTATTCTGCGCCGACGACGGCAAGATGGCTGCCGCGATTGTCGAGCCAGTGGCCGACGGTCTGCGAAATATGGTCGAGCCCTTGAAGCTGCATGTCGCGTCCGCTCTTTGATGGTGGCAGGCGTTGCGGCAGCCGTTTCAATGCCTCTGCCATGATGGCCGGATCAGCCGACTGATCAGGCAGAAGCATGTCCACCAGTCCGAGTTCGCTGGCGCGTTGGGCGCGCAGCAACTGCTCTTCCCGCGGCCTGACCCGCGGCACGACGAGCGCCGGCTTGTCGAAGGACAGAATCTCGCAATAGGTGTTGTAGCCGCCCATGGCAACGACGCCCGTGGCACCGACCATGAGTTCTTCCATGTGGTTGTCGAATTCGATCACTTCGATATAGGGGATGTTTTCCCCTTTCCTAACGAGTTTCGCGCGCTCGATTGCCGGCATGTAGGGTCCGAGCACGACCAGCGCTTTCTGCTCAAGCGTCGCATCATGCTCATAGGCGTTCATCACGTCATGTACGAGGTCGGAACCATCTCCGCCGCCGCCGGTGGTGACGAGGATGTAATCGTCCTTGCGCGCGTTGACCGATGTCTTGCCGAGCGAAACGCTGCGTTGCAGGAAGCCGACGAAGTCCATCTTCCGGCGAACGCTGTGGGGAACATCGAGGCCGATCAGCGGATCGTAAAAATCAGGCGGCCCGTAGACCCACACGCTGTCGTAATACTGGTCGATCTTCTGCATGATACCGTTCCTCTTCCACTCGGCATCGAGCAGATGCGGCGCATCCATGATCTCGCGCAGTCCGAGCACCAATGTCGTGCCCCGTGCCTTCAGATAAGCAAGCGTGTCCTCGATTTCCCCTTTGAGGCCCATCGGCTCCTTGTCGACGATGAAGACGTCCGGCTGAAAGGTCTCTGCCGTATGGCGGATGCTCGATTCGCGCATCTTCAGCGTTTCGTGAAGGTCGATATGGCTCGCCATCGACGTATATTCGCCGTTGTGGAGCTTGATCACGCTGGGGATCTTCACGAAGTCGACGCGCGCCCGGTAGTCGAACGCGCCGGCAATCGTTGCGCCGGAAATGATCAGGACATTGAGACCACGATAATCCTCGACTAGCGCATGTGCAATTGTCCGACAGCGGCGCAGGTG
>NZ_JABEPH010000038.1:0-24813 GCF_013004495.1 Rhizobium sp. SEMIA 4085 | reverse complement strand
GTACAAGATCTTCAACGAAGCCTATGTGAAGGGCCCTACCCGAAGCACTTCGAGATAAGCGAAGAAACGCTTGGGCCGGCTCCTTGAGCGGACCGAACCCTTGCACCAGATTGTCGCGGTGATTGGTAAGCAGCGCCTTTCGGAGTGGAAAAGGAAAGCGGTGACAACTGACGGCTTTCCGAACTTTATCCAGCAACAGGGCGGATACGCGCTGCGGCCGTTTCCCTGAGAGAAATCCGGTGTCGTGCCGCCTGGAGCAACAGGCGTCGCCGGCGACCAATCTGCCTCGCTTATTCTACATCTGCCTTGCGCAGCGTATCCAGCGTCGGCATCGAGGTTATGTTGTAGCCGGCGTCCACAAAATGGATTTCGCCGGTCACGCCTGCGGACAGGTCGGAGAGCAGGTAGAGGGCGGAATTGCCGACCTGATCGATACTGACGGTCTTGCGCAGGGGAGCATTCCGCTGGTTCCAGGAGAGGATTGCACGGGCATCCGAAATGCCCGCGCCCGCCAGCGTGCGGATGGGGCCCGCGGAGATGGCGTTAACGCGGATGCCGCGCGGACCGTAGTCGGCGGCGAGATAGCGCACGGAGGCCTCCAGAGCAGCCTTTGCAACCCCCATGACGTTGTAGTTCGGGATGACGCGTGTGGAACCGTTATATGTCAGCGTCAGCATAGAACCGCCCTCGGCCATCAGCGGTGCGCAGCGCCTGGCGATCTCCGTAAAGGAAAAGCAGGAGATGACCATCGTTCGGCTGAAGTTTTCGCGCGTAGTATCCGCGTAGAGGCCCTTCAGCTCGTTCTTGTCGGAAAAACCGATGGCATGGACGATGAAATCCAGTTTGCCCCAACGCTCCTCGAGTGCACCAACAACGCCGTCGACTGAGGCAATGTCTTCGACGTCGCAGGGTACGACGAAATCCGAGCCGACTTCCGCTGCGAGCGGTTTCACCCGCTTGCCGAGCGCCTCTCCCTGATAGGTAAAGGCAAGCTCGGCGCCTTGGGCTGCAAGCGCCCTTGATATACCCCAGGCGATAGAATGGTTGTTGGCGACGCCCATGATGAGCCCGCGCTTACCCTGCATGATTGCGGTCATGTTCTTATCCGTTGTAGCGCTGGAAAACGAGCGTCGCGTTGGTGCCGCCGAAGCCGAAGGAGTTGGACAGAGCGATGTCGATCTTGGCGTTGTCAATGCGTTTGCGGACGATAGGCACTCCATCGAATTCAGGATCGAGTTCCTTGACGTGGGCGCTTTCGCCGATGAAGCCTTCCTGCATCATCAGGATCGAATAGATCGACTCCTGGACGCCGGCTGCACCCAGCGAGTGACCCGTCAGCGACTTGGTCGACTGGATGTGAGGCATCTTGTCGCCGAAGACCTCGCGGATCGCGCCGATTTCCTTGCTGTCGCCCACCGGCGTAGAGGTGCCGTGCGTATTGATGTAATCGATATCACCCTTCACCGTCGAGAGTGCCTGGCGCATGCAGCGCACGGCGCCTTCGCCGGAAGGAGCGACCATGTCGTAACCGTCGGAGGTCGCGCCGTAGCCGACGATCTCGGCGTAGATCTTCGCACCTCGTGCCTTTGCATGCTCCAACTCTTCAAGAACGAGAACGCCGGCACCGCCAGCGATGACGAAGCCGTCACGGTTGACGTCGTAGGCGCGCGAAGCCGTTTGCGGCGTGTCGTTGTACTTGGAAGACATCGCACCCATGGCGTCGAAAAGGTTGGACATGGTCCAGTCGAGGTCTTCGTGACCGCCGGCGAACATCACGTCCTGCTTGCCCCACTGGATCATTTCTGCGGCATTGCCGATGCAGTGCGCAGAAGTCGAGCAGGCCGACGAGATCGAGTAGTTGACACCGTGGATCTTGAACCAGGTTGCAAGTGTCGCCGATGCCGTGGACGACATTGCCTTCGGCACGGCAAACGGGCCGATGCGCTTCGGGCTGTTGTTTTTGACGGTGATCTCGGCAGCTTCGATCAGCGTGCGGGTGGACGGACCGCCGGAGCCCATGATGATGCCGGTGCGTTCGTTGCCGCTGATCACGGACTCTTCGAGACCGGAATCGGCAATCGCCTGCTTCATGGCGACATGATTCCAGGCGCCGCCTTGCGACAGGAAGCGCATTGCGCGGCGATCGACCAGATCGGTCGGATCGAGGCTGGGACGGCCCCAGACCTGGCACTTGAAGCCATGCTCGGCAAAATCGTTGGAGAAGGAAATGCCGGACTTGGCATCGCGCAGCGAGGCCGTGACCTCAGCGGCATCTTTGCCGATCGAGGAAACAACGCCCAGACCCGTGACAACTACCCGTCTCATGTGTTTCGACCTTTTCGTTTTTTCTATCTTGGAATACCGGGCTGTTTCGCCCGGTAGAGTCAGTCGGCCTTTTCCTGGAAAAGGCCGACGCGCAGATCGGTAGCCTTGTAGATGACCTCACCGTCGGCCTTCATCCAGCCATCGGCGATGCCGAGAACGAGACGGCCGCGCATGACGCGCTTGAAGTCGATGCCGTATTCGACAAGCTTCGTCTTCGGCGTCACCATGCCGGTGAACTTCACCTCGCCGGTAGAGATTGCACGGCCCTTGCCAGGCTCGCCTAGCCAGCCGAGGAAGAAGCCGGTCAGCTGCCACATCGCGTCAAGGCCGAGGCAACCCGGCATCACGGGATCGCCCATGAAGTGACAGGGGAAGAACCAGAGGTCAGGCGTGATGTCGAATTCGGCGCGAATGAAACCCTTGCCATGCGGTCCACCGTCTTCGGAAATCTGCGTAATGCGATTGAACATCAGCATCGGCGGCAGCGGCAGCTGCGCATTACCCGGGCCGAACATTTCGCCACGGCCACAGGTCAGGATTTCCTCATAGGTGAAGCTGGATTGTTTCGTTGTCATCAAAATTCTGTTTCCCCCGCACGTGCCAATGGAGTGATTGTTTAGTCCAAGTTCCAAGGAAAATGAAGCATAAGCATGGCTAGTTCTACCCCGCCCTTGAACTGACTTGTCGCCTTATTTGGTGGTCGCATACAGGAAGGCCAAGGCCCCGGCCAGACCCAATTGCGTCAAAAGCCCGATTTTCCGGCGTTTCGGAGGCCATTGTCCCCATGGGAACTATTGAAAGGCTTCCGCGCAAAAGATATATGGCTTAGGAAACCTGATTGATTGACGCTAGAATAACCGGAGTTCTTCCCTTATGGCGGCTGCAGCCCCGATCGCAATCGAAGCCAGACTGCGCAGCGCAGGCCTGCGACCGACGCGTCAACGCGTTGCGCTCGGCGATCTGCTTTTTGCGAAAGGCGACCGGCATCTGACTGTCGAGGAACTGCACGAGGAAGCAGTTACCGCCGGCGTTCCGGTTTCTCTGGCGACCGTCTACAACACGCTGCACCAGTTTACCGAAGCCGGCATGATCCGTGTTCTCGCCGTCGAGAGCGCCAAGACCTATTTTGACACCAACGTTTCCGATCATCATCACTTCTTTGTCGAAGGCGATAATGAAGTGCTGGATATTCCGGTCAGCAACTTGACGATCGGCAATCTACCGGAGCCGCCGCCGGGCATGGAAATCGCCCATGTCGACGTTGTAATCCGCCTGCGCCCGAAGCGCTGAATTTCACATGACATCGTCAGGGTGGCGACCGGGCTTGTGCCTGTAGGTCGGGAACGTCCATCCGAACCATAATGCGCCGCCGCGTACGGCAAAGGCTGCGACAACGCCAAGGGCGGATGCGCCATAAAGCGGCAGGCCGAGTTCAGTTGCACCGGTAAAGATGCCCGCACCGAAGAGTGCCGCAGTGATGTAGATTTCGGGTCTCAGGAGCACGGAGGGCTCGTTCGCCATCAGATCGCGCAACACGCCCCCGAAAGTTGCCGTCAGTGTCCCCGTCACGATCGCGATCGTCGGCGAGCCTGTCGCGGCAAGTCCCTTGGCCGCACCCATGACGCAATAGGCGGCGAGCCCCACCGCATCGAGCCAGATCAGCAGCCGGTAACGCGACTCCACGAGATGGGCGGTGAAAAAAACCACGATGCCTACCAGACAGCAGATGACGATATAGGCTGGGTTCAGCACCCAGAATACCGGCACGCGGCCAAGCACGATATCGCGCACCGTGCCGCCGCCGGTGCCTGTTACCATAGCGAAGAAGAGGAAGCCGATGAGGTCGAGCTGCTTGCGCGAGGCGGCGAGTGCACCCGTCGCGGCAAAGAGTGCGATGCCAGCATAATCGAGATAGACGAGCAGAGACATTGATTGGCCCCCAGAGCCGGCAGACGATACTGGACTGAATCACGGTGGCAAGGGCGGCGCAAGGCGGATCGTCCAGAATGGGCGCCTGTCAGTGTCCATCCGACAAAAGAGGAAAGCCGTGAAAGCGCTGCTCATCGTCCTGAATTTAATAGCCCTCCTTGTGGCTCAGTCGGCCTCTGCGCAGCAATCGCTGATCTCGGATCCGGAAATCTACGAGAAGAAGCATTTCACCGAGCAATGTACGAAGGCCGAATTTTCGGACGCTTACATCACGCGCCAGGACATCAACAATGACGGCCTTATCGACGCCGTGGTCAATGAGGGCGAATTGACCTGCGACGGAAAGAAGGGGCCGCAGTGCAACGACGATGGCTGCACCTATAATTTCTACCTGCAGGTGGCCGAGGGGGGCTATTTCATGATCGCGACGGCGCAGATTTACGGCTACGATTTCATCAAGCGCTTCGGCAATATGGTGCTGGCCATGAAGATGCATCCGCGCTTCTGCGATCGCACCGACGGCGGCCCCTGCATCGTAACGGCGCGTGTTCGCGGCACGAAGTTTGTCACCATTTCAAAGAAATAATGCTTCAGGCTGGATAGAGCTCGGACGTTCGACCAGCAAGGTAATAGCCGACGAGACCGAACCATTCGCGCACGGCAGTCGCCATGTTCTGCGCATTGAGGCTCGGCTGCGTGAAGTCGATGCGCAGCGCTACATGACCATCCGTCCGGTAATCCGTCGGCCACGGCACGACATCGATGCCCTGCTTGCGAAAAATGCCGACCGAACGCGGCATGTGATAGCCGGATGTGATCATCAGGCAGTTCGAAAGTCCCTGGCTTGCAAGCAGCTCCTTGGTATTAATCGCATTTTCGAAGGTCGTGCGCGATGTTCTGTCTTCGACAAGCCGTTCACGCGCAATCCCGAAAAGCGGAAAGAAGCGCGCCGAGGCGGCCGCATCGCCTTCATATTTTCCAGAAATCGAGCCGTCCCCGCCCGAAATCAGAATACGCGATTGCGGATATCGCTGCGCCAGCCGCAGCGCTTCGATAAAACGGTCCGCGCCTGCATTGAACTCGATTCCGTGGCTGGTCGTATTCACCTCATTTTCAAACGCGCCGCCGAGAACGATCAAGCATTGCAAGTTATCCGGATCGCGGTCCGGCTTTGGAAAGCGCAATTCCAGATCCTGGAGGAGGTAATTGCCTGTTGTGGTGAAAAGGATGACGAAGAGCAGCAGTGTGCCGAGCGCCGAGAAAAATACGGCGAGGCTCCTGAAGCGGAGAACGACGGCAAGGAATGAAAAGAGAATTAGGAAGAACACCAGCGATAGCGGCTGGCCGACGACCCAGACTAACTTCGAGAAGAGAAACAATGATGCCCCCATGTCAAAACCAGCGGCATCTTATCCGATTCGATTGTGACGGGAATGACGGACGCATGGCACGATCGGAAGCTTGGATTGGGGATGGGATGGGGCTTTCGGCATAGGAACACCGTTGCTTCAAGCAAAGCTCCGTCAGCGTTTGCGTCAATCAACGCGCAATCCGCCAGCTGGGCATTCGCCTTGGTTCGGCCGATGTCCTACGGAGAAATTCAATGCCCCATGGCAAACTCTCCAAACGCAATGACACGATTTGCCGTGCCGTTTATGGTGTCGATGCCGATGTCTCCGCCATCAGTATCGTCGCCATGCAGGGCGGTGGCCCCGCGTGCTTCGGCCATGTGGCGATCCGCATGGGCGCTGTCTTGGAGCGTCGCTTTCCGGTACTGTTGCGGGTCACGCCGGCTGTCCGGCGCATCGCTTCATCCATCGTTGAATCATAACGAAAAAAATGAAGGCTGACCACATACCCTGCCGGCACTGTGTATCGCCGCCGCGCAGATCAGGCTCAATCGGATCATCCCCGGATTTGTCTTGCCGCCCGTTTGTGTTCCGTCTTTCGAGCCGCTAGTTTGAGGCCGACTCATCTCCTGGAAGCCATCGCGGACATGTCTGCACTTGAGAATTTCGCCGAAAATCTGCGGCGCCTCTGCCTTGCCAAGGCAGGCAGCATCAGCGCTGCCGCGCGCGGTATGCAAATCGGCCGCTCGCAGATTGAATCCTATCTTCAGGCGCGGCGCGCACCGGGCCGGGCCTCTGTAAAGAGGATCTGTGAATATCTCGGTGTGACCGAGGAAGAGATGTACCAGCGGCCGGTTGCGGTCGATTTGGACCACGGCCGTCCATCGGCGCAACGCATCTTGTCTGCGGCGAGGGATGCACTGGAGCCGCTCCTCTTTGCCGATCCTTCCGCCGGCATCGCACCCGGCATTTATCATGCCTACATGACGATCCCTGGTACGCCGGAGAGCCTACTTTGTGCCGTTGTTGTTCTTGCAAAGCAGGGAAGCGCCACGACTTTCCGTCGTCTTACCAATCGAGCGATCAAGAAGGGCGAATATTGGTCCCGCTTCACCGGCGATCATAAAGGCATTGTCGTCGAGCGGCTCAATTGCCTTTCCTTCGTCGCAGCCAATCAGATTGGTACGCAAGAGCCGACGCTGATGCGCCTTCGGTGGCTGCCATTCTCCGAGAAGCTGCTTGGAGGGCACGCCATGATTTTTACGCCCGCCGGACCGTCCTTCAGCGCCGTTGTGATGGTGCCGCTGAGCACGAAGACAAACCTCAGAACGGCGCTGCGCCTCGCGAAAGTCTACCGAACGGCCGATGAGGCCGTTCCGCGGATCGTACGGGACATGATTACCCAGCAGCGTGCCGATTTCATCTCCTCGGTCACACGCGATCTCGGTTAGTTGAGCGACAGCCCGGCTTCATGGGTCGCGGGCGCGTGATCGACGTTGACGCGGTGCGCCTCGATCAGCGCCATAGACAAGAGGTAGGTCAGCATCGGCTGCCGGGCGCTGCGGCTTTGCGCGATCAGCGTGTTCAGCATGTCGATCGTATAGTCACCGACCCCATCATCAAAATTCCGCGTTTGTTCGGCTTTCGCAGTCTTTTTATGGGCCATCGTGCTTTCTCCGGCGTCTTGTCGAGTTCATTCGCGCAATATGATTGGCATAATTCACGTTTTTCGGCTAGATATTTCTGTATAAACACAAAAATAACGATTTTAATTCAGAAATTTCCGATTTTTGACTTAAATTGAAGCAATACGCCACTGTGATGTATCAAACTAATATTTGCGAATTAATCGAATATTTTCGGTTGGCGTCTCATTGTTCGGGCTGCGATCAACACCGATTGCTTTCGAACCGAGGAGATGGAGCATGCAGAAGAAGAGCAAGCCGAACCTTAAGGTTACCGCAGCCAAGGCTAAGCCGACATTTGTCAGCCGCGGCATGATGTTCCGCATCGATTAAGCGATGAGATGCCTGCCGGGCGAATGGGCTGCGGCGGGCATTTTTCTGCGATGCGCTATCGTTCCTCCCGCACGCTCGTCTTCCATAATGATGGTGCCGAGTTCGTAGCCTGCAATTTCCTCACCAAGGCCGTCTTCGAGTGCAGTCCGGACCTTCTGGATTTTTTGCGCGCTGTTGCCGAGTGGAGTGATCGCGCCGCGATCCGCGATCAAGCGCCCGGCCATAGTGAGGACGACCTCGATGAAACGCTGGTGGCGCTTGTCGAGATGTCCGCACTCGTCGTCGAAGGATCCGAGCTTGAGATGCGGGAGGACGCCTTCCGTCAGCATTGGAAGTGGGGCGTGCCCGCCGCCCTGATGCATTTTTGCGTTCAGGACCCCGATTACATGTCCCTTAATGAGGCCGAAGATCTGCAGCGCGCTGCGCTCGCAAGCGATGGCGAGATCGAGCTCTACAGCCTCAATTCGGGGCAAGGCGATGTCATTTCGCTATCGGCCGAACCCTCCGGAAATTCTTTGCTGGCGCTGATGGCGAGGCGGCGGACTCAACGCAAGGGTCTTACGAAAGCCGTGTCATTACACGCGCTCTCCGAAGCGCTCTTCGCAGGCCTTGGGATTACAGGCACTGCACGAAATTCGGTGGTGACGCTACCGCTGTCGATGACACCGTCCGGCGGCGCACGCAACCCTTATGAAGCCTATGTTTTTGTGAAGGCGGTCGACGGCCTGGCGCCAGGAATCTATCACTATTCGGCCTTCGAGCATTCGCTGGCAAAGATATCGGACGCTTCGCCCTCTTTCGGCGATCTCGTCGGCGGCCAGGAATGGGCCGATACCATGCCCTGCATGATCGTACTCGTTGCCCATATGGACCGCAGCATGTGGAAATATAGCGATGCCAACGCCTACCGCGTGGTTTTGATCGAGGCCGGGCATATTGGGCAAAACATCATGCTTTCGGCCACGGCGCACGGAATGACGGCTTGCCCAACCGCGGCTCTAAGCCATACGCGGATCGGTGAATTGGTTGGTCTGCGCAATCCTGCTCATGCGCCGATCTACGCACTGACGCTTGGTTTCCCTGACGTAGCGTAAAGCCCAAAAAAAGTCGGTTGAATTTTGCAACTATCGGGTTGAGTTCTGCGCAAGAACCGTCATAGTATCGTTAGGAATTCGTTAATATATGAGGGAATGCCAGGTGCCGGATCCCGTAGATATCCTCGTCGGTCGCAATGTCAGACAGCTCCGCGCCCGCCGCCGTGTCTCGCAACTGGAGCTGGGGGAAGCTCTTGGTTTGACTTTCCAGCAAATTCAGAAATACGAAAAAGGCACCAACCGGGTCTCCGCCAGCAAGTTGCACCAGATCGCGGTCTTTCTTGGCGTCGAGATCTCCGCACTCTTTGAAGGCGCCGAAACGTCGCAATTCCCGTCAAAAGTTGCGCTAAGCCCCGAGGCTTATGAACTGGCTGTCAATTATGACAGGCTTCACTCGCCCGCAGGCAAGGAAGCGGTCAAGACCATTCTGACGCTGATGAGCGCGGAAAAGGCTGCCTGACGCTTCGATTGCGGCGCCATAGCAAAAGAGTATCCCGGTACCTTATGCCCGCCGCAGGCGGGTTTCTTTTTGTTTCGGGATTCTAATGAAGTTCGCGCTCGTGCAGCGCGACAAGCAAGTCGTCCTGCGTGTGATGCCCGGCATGATAAAGGTCGATCGCGATGCTGGCGATCGAAAGGCCCTGCTGGCTGCGGAGCTTGATATTGCGCTCCGCACACCAGGTATAAAGCGCGCCGGCAAGGACGTCGACGTCATCCGGCTGAAAGGACAAGGAGGCTGCTGCCGTCATGGAAGGACCTTCAATTGGTTTGTTCCCAGAATTATGCGCGTAGTAGTGATGGCATTTCAGCAGGTTGCAAGCGGCATCCGCAGCCTGCGTTAACGCAGGACGTATTGCCGGTTTTCTCTGTTTCAAATTGGAACAGAAATGGCCAGCTCTACGGAGCGGTTCTGGATTCGTGTGGTTTTGAGACATGCCGCCATGTGCCGGGTGGCTATCGGCCGCTCGTAAATTGGCCCAAAAACGGCGCGCGTGATCCTTATTCTCCGTGGCGAACGATGATTAGTGCATTGCCAGCATTGGCCTTGATACTGCGAGACCAGCCCGGATGATGACCAGCCGGAGCTTCGTCATGGCGCCCTTCGTGCATTGCTCGATCCTACGTCCCGGTCGGTTCTCGGATGGCAGCTACGGGATCTATTATGCGGGCGACAGCGAAGAAGTCGCGGTCGCCGAGACCATTCATCACCACGAAAAATTCATGCGCGCCACGAACGACTCCGGCTGGACGGCGGACTTCCGGGTCCTGATCGGCAGCGTCGATCGGGATCTCGATGACGTCAACGCGGTGCCTGACGTGCTGCACCCGGACGACTATACTGTCTCCCAGGCCAAGGGACGCGGCCTCCGGGCCGCCGGAAGCGATGGTCTCGTGTGGGGTAGCGTCCGCATGCCAGGCCGGCAATGCATCGGCATATTCTGGCCAGACGCAATCACGATACCGATCCAGGGGCGGCACTACAGCTACCACTGGAACGGGACACGCGTAGATTTCGTGCGTCAGCACGACACCGGGCTCGTCCTGGCGGTCAGCTAAGGGCGCTACCGTGATCGGTTGAAGGGCAGCGCTGAGCCTGCGAACGGCCATAACGATGCCACTGCGTGCGCCGCCGGCCTCTGAAAGCATTACCCGATTCCAACACTCCTCCTAAGCTCCGATCACGGCCAGCTTGGCATCCGATCAAAGATCACGCCCAGTCGCGACGTGAGCGCACTGGCATTTTGCACTATTGCCTGTCAGAAAGTCCGAGGAACTCGATGACGCTATTGCCGTTACATATCAGCAGACATCGCAATGGGAGTTTCCAAATGACGATCAGGTCTGTTTTTGTCACAATCTTCATATTGATAGCCAGCGTCGCGAGTGCTGCCGATACAGTAGTGGGAACCTGGAAGACGGAAAACGGCGAGACGTCGGTGATCGACCATTGCGGAGCGAACTATTGCATTGTGGCGAAGAGCGGGCGATATGCGGGACAGCAGATCGGTTTCTTTTCAGGCAGGGCGGATACGTATACCGGCCGGCTCACAGATCCGCGGACCAAGACAACCTATAGCGGCAGGCTCACCGTATCGGGAAACAGCCTCAAACTCCGTGGCTGCGCGACGAGCGTATTGTGCAAGACCCAGATCTGGACCCGCCTGAACTGAGATAGCGCTATCATCAGACCGTTTTGTTTTCCGAGCATCATCGTGGCGCTGGGCGGGATGATTGTTTCCAAGGGCCCGTATCGCTTCTTGCACTATCCGAACTATGTTGTCGTGATGGGCGAGATCGCGGCACTCCCACTCGGTTTTGCCACTTTATGCACTTCTGTTTTCCATCGCCAATGCAGTCATTGTGACCAGCGCGTCAAGAACGCCGCACTTGCAGGATTGTCCCATGCCGGACAGGCTTGAGTCTGATCTTACCGATCGCCGCCAGACCGTCATCTGGATCGGTTTCTTCGCCATGTGCATTGGCATGTTTATGGCGATCTTGGATGTGCAAGTTGTGGCGACGTCGTTGCCAACGATACAGTCTGCTCTCGACATCGATCCCGAGCAGATGAGCTGGATTCAGACCGTCTATTTGATTGCCGAGGTAGTCGCCATCCCGTTAACCGGGTTCCTGACGCGTTTTCTCACCATGCGATGGCTGTTCGTGACGTCGCTGGTCCTTTTCGTGATCGCGTCGGCGGGATGTGCGATCAGCAGCGGCTTCGGCGAACTCGTCGCTTGGCGGGTTGTGCAGGGCTTTTCAGGCGGAACGCTGATACCCTCTGTCTTCTCGGCGGTGTTCATTCTGTTTCCAAACGAGCGCCAAGCCCTTGCCACCACCATTGCCGGCGTTCTCGCCGTCCTCGCTCCGACTGTCGGGCCGATTGTCGGTGGCTGGCTGACAGAAACCTACTCCTGGCATTGGCTTTTTTTGATCAATATCATTCCTGGAATTCTTGCCGCTCTTGTTGCAATGCGATCGCTCCCTCAAGAGCGCGTCGACGTCTGGGAACTTCGCGGGCTTGACGGGGTGGGATTGGCCACGATGGCCGTCGCTTTGATTACGCTGGAGCTTGGATTGAAGGAAGCGCCCACGAGCGGCTGGATGTCAACCTATGACAGTGGCCTGTTCGCCGTCTCAGCCCTATCAGCATCGGCATTCATATGGCGATCGCTCCACCGCGCCCGGCCGTTGGTAGAGCTTCATAATTTCCAAGATCGAAACTTTATGGTGGGCTCGACGCTAAGCTTCATCCTCGGCTTCGGTCTATTCGGTTCTGTCTATCTGATGCCTGTGTTTCTGGCCTTTGTCAGAGGACATAACGCATTCGAAATCGGGATGACAATGCTCGTAACCGGCATCGCGCAATTATGTACAGCGCCAATTGCTGTTGCGCTCGAAAAGCAAATGGACCCCCGCCTACTGTCCGCGCTCGGCTTCGCGCTCTTTGCAATCGGCATCGGTATGAGTGCTTCGCAAAACCCTCGCTCCGACTATGATGAAATGTTCTGGCCACAGGTCATAAGAGGCGTCTCCATCATGTTTTGCCTTCTGCCGCCGACCCGTCTGGCGCTCGGCACGCTGGCGCCCGAGCGTGTTCCAGATGCAAGTGGTCTGTTCAATTTGATGCGAAACCTTGGCGGCGCAATTGGGATCGCGCTCATCGATACCATCCTATATACCCGCTCGGAGCCGCTTGGACAAAAGCTCTGGGATCGCTTGCAGGCAGGGAATTTGGAGGCTGCCGAGTTCATCGGCGCACCGGCCCAGATCGTTGCCGGCCACACCGGCGCTTTTGATGCGGATACGACAGCAATATTGAACCCTCTTGTTCAGACCGCGGCAACCGTCCAAGCGCTCAACGAAGCGTGGATGATGGTCGCAATCATCACGGCATGTGCTGTCATATGCCTCCCTTTTGCAAAGCCTGTTTTGCCGGCGCAGTCGTGACCGAAGTCCCGCGTGATGCGCGCAAATCAGGGATCATGGAGGCGGGGTGGAGGTCAGCAATGAGCTTCTGCTTCGTGCTGACATCCACAAGGTTTCGATCGCGGATACGCACCCGCCGATCTGATTTCCGCTTTGTCGTAAGCGGGCGCCTGAAGGCGTTCTTCCAGAACGGGAAGCACTATTGCGACCTGAGGGTCAGCGGCTGCGTCTGCATGGAGGCCTGAACTGGCATCGGGAGGAGCGTTTCCTCGGCTAACGTGAGCGAACATGGCTGGGCAACGCCTAGGCGGGCATGAAAAAAGCGGTACTAGGTAGCAAATGCCACCAGCGGCCGCTTCCGGCCCGGAGCCGTGATAAGGTCTTTGGTGGTGGTCTTACCACGGCATCGATGAACCGTGCGTGCTGGGCTAGGTATTCCTCGATGCCGCTCTCGTTTGTCGCCTCCAACTCTAGCTTCAGGCTTTGATATCCGCGCCGCAATTCGTCATCCTTCGCGGCCATCCGGGCGGGCTTTTTTCCGAGTGCCTCGGCGATCTCCCCGTTGGCCTTGCCGGCAGCGATTAGGCTCGGAATATCGGCTCGCGCGGCGTCAGGGGATCCAATGTCATGATTGCCCGGCAGCTTCCAAAATGAGCTTGGTGATCTCATTCGGATGTGAAATGAGCGACAGATGGCTGGATTTGAGTTCGATGGCTTTAGCGCCCATGCGTCTGGCCATGAAACGCTGCAGGTCTGGATTTATCGTTCCATCTTGCGTCGAAACGGCGTAGTAGCTTGGCTTGGAACGCCAAGCAGCGTTTGAGGTTTTGCCGGTGAGCAACGCCTTTTGGAATGGTTGTTGAACGGCATAGAGAACCCTCGCCCTAGCCTCGGGAAGGTCGCCCCCGAAATCGCGCAGGAACGCTTCCTCCGTCAGCCGTCCTTCGTCGCCGTCGAAGACAATGCCCGCGGTTGCGGGTGGTGTCGGGTAGGTTTTTGCCAAAGCTGCATAGTCCTCACCTGCATCCGGTGCTCGGGCAGCGACATAAACCAGTGAAGAGACGTTCGGATGTACGCCTGCTTCGGTGAGGATCATCCCCGAAAAGGAGTGGCCGACAAAGACGGTCGGACCGTCCTGCCGGTCGAGGATGCGCCGGGCGGCCGCCACGGCCTCGGGCAGCGTAGTGAGCGGGTTCTGGACCGCCGTGCAGTTTAGGCCCTTCGCTTGCAGCAGGGCGATAACCTCGGTCCAGCATGATCCGTCGGCGAAAAGTCCATGCACGAGAACGACATTGCGCGCCTTTGGAGGCGTGTGAGTGGCGGCCAGGCCGGCATGTGTCGCAACAAGTGACGTGGCAGCACCGACGAGCAAAGTTTTCGAAAATGTGCGTCTGTTCATTATCATGATCGAATCTCCATCGTGTGCGAAGCGGTAGGATTATTTGAACTCGGTCCGGACCGGCATCTCAGATTGACATGCCGCCGGAGACCTCGATGCGTTGGGCATTGACCCAGCGGTTGTCCTCAGAGAGCAGCGAGGCAATCATCGGACCGATATCGTCGGGCAGGCCGGCGCGGCCCAGCGCCGTCATTTCGGCGACACGCTGGTTCAGATCCGGATTGTCGCGGACCATACCGCCGCTAAAGTCGGTCTGGATGGCGCCGGGCGCGACGACATTGACGGCGATGCGACGCGGTCCCAGCTCCTTTGCCATGTACCGGGTCAGCACCTCGACCGCTCCCTTCATCGCACCGTAAGAAGCGCTGCCAGGGACGATGATGCGAGTCAGGCCGCTCGACAGGTTGACGATCCGGCCGCCGTCATTGATCAGCGGCAAGAGCTTCTGCGTCAAGAAGAAAACACCCTTGAAGTGCACATTGTAAAGCATGTCCAGTTCATCTTCCGTCGTCGCCTCGATGCTGTTGTGGTGCGAGGTTCCGGCATTGTTGACGAGGTAGTCGAAGCGCTCGGCGGCGCCCAGATCGGCAAGCGCCTGCTTTATGGCGTCGACGAAAGGGTCGAAACCCTGGGCGTCGCCGGTGTCGAGCTTGAGGGCAATGGCTTTGGCGCCGGCTTCAGCAACCAGGGCCACGACCTTTTCGGCTTCCGCCCTGCTGGAATTGTAGGTGAGGATCGAGTCGACACCACGTCTGGCGAGGTTGAGCACGGTGTTGCGGCCCAGCCCGCGGCTGCCGCCGGTGACGATTGCGATTTTGCGTTCGGAATTCTGTGTCATCGCCGTTCTCCTTTGTTGATGACGGTGAACATAAGAGGGCGAAGCACGGGTGAACATGCCGGAACCGGCTTCTTTCTTGCCTGATCCTGCCTCCAGCGTTAATTTGGAATTCCAGATTTGCGGGGGATCCGATTGAGCACTCTTTCGATGTTGCATGATGCCGTCGTCGCCGCGTTTGCGGCTCATGGAAGCGGGAGCCCCTATTTCACCGTGATCGACGGACTGGCCTTGCTCCGATCCTTCTCCGAGCGGCATCCGAACCACCTGATCCACCGGCCAGCGCTCTGCATCGTGGTGCAGGGCGCGAAATGGACGACGTTCGGCGAACGGAGGCTCCATTATCGCACCAGCCAGGCCATGGTCGTCAGCGTCGAGATGCCGGGTGCAAGCCAGGTGGTGCACGGAGCGCCGGATGCGCCCTATCTCAGCGCCGTCATCGAACTCGACCAGGCGATCCTACGCGAAGTCTATGAAAGCATGGAGGCACCGCCCACTCCGGCCTCCGGCGAGCATGCCGCCGCCTTCGTTATGGAGCTCAACGAGGCGATCCTCGGCTGCGCCGCGCGCGCCGTCAGCCTGCTTGGCGAGCCGCAGGCAATCCCGCTGCTCTATCCCGGCGTCAAGCGCGAACTCTGCTACCGCCTGCTGGCCGGGCCACATGGCGGTGTCTTCGCCCGCATGGTCGTCGGCGCGGAGCGAAACCGGCGTCTGGTCGAAGCGATCCACGCATTGCGGGGCAATTTCGACAAGCAGGTGCGCGTCGATGATCTTGCCGCGCTCGCCGGCCTGAGCCCGACAGCCTTCCATCGTCAGTTCAAGGCAATGACCGCGATGACACCGGTGCAGTTTCAAAAGCAGATCCGCCTGATGGCGGCGCGCCGGCTGATGCTGTCGCGCGAAATGTCGGCGGAAACGGTCGCCTTTGAGGTGGGCTATGCCAGCCCCTCACAGTTCAGCCGGGAATATGCCCGGCTGTTCGGGGCTCCGCCACGCCGAGACATCGGAAAGCTTCTCTCGGCCTGACTGTTTCAGCGTGCACGCTGAAACTACGCATGACCGCTGTTGGCGGCGCAAAGCGGTCACCGCGCACGATCACCGGCTGGTGGCATTTGCTACATAATTCCGGAAAAAAGCCGGGATGGAAACCCCGGCTTTCAACCTGTGCTGTGTTTGCGCGCCAGCCCTTATCCTTCGAAGAATTCCTTCATGCGCGCGAAGAAGCCTGTCGATTCCGGATTGTTCTCCTTCGAGGAAAGCTGCTCGAACTCCTGGAGCAGTTCGCGCTGCCGCTTCGAGAGCTTTTGTGGCGTCTCGATCTGGATCTGGATGTAGAGATCGCCCGTCTGGCTGGAACGCAGCACCGGCATGCCCTTGCCCTTGAGGCGGAACTGCTTTCCGGCCTGCGTGCCTTCGGGAACGGTGACGCGCGACTTCGTGCCGTCGAGCGTCGCCACATCGAAAGTGCCGCCGAGCGCTGCCGTCGTCATCGAGATCGGAACGGCGCAATAGAGGTCGGCTCCATCGCGCTGATAAAATTCGTGCGGCTTCACCGACAGGAAGATATAGAGATCGCCCGCCGGTCCGCCGCGCGTGCCGGCCTCGCCTTCGCCCTGCAAGCGGATGCGCGTGCCATCTTCGATACCAGCCGGAATATTGACCGAGAGCGAACGCTCTTCCGTTACGCGGCCCTGGCCATGGCACTTGGGGCATGGATCGGGAATGGTCTGGCCGCGGCCATGGCAGGTCGGGCAGGTTCGTTCGATCGAGAAAAAGCCCTGCGCGGCGCGAACGCGGCCGGAGCCTTGACAGGTGCCGCAGGTTTTCGGTTGCGTGCCGGGCTTGGCGCCGGAACCCGAGCACATATCGCAAGTGATCGAGGTTGGAACACGAATCTGCGCCGTCTTGCCGGAGAAGGCCTCTTCCAGCGAAATTTCCATATTGTAGCGAAGGTCGGCACCACGCTCGCGTCCGCCGGATGAGCGCTGCCGTCCCCGGCCACCGCCCATCATCTCGCCGAATATGTCTTCGAAGATGTCGGAGAAGCCGCCGCCACCGGCGAAGCCCGCACCGCCGCCGAAGCCGCCAGCACCCATGCCGCCATGCTCGAAGGCTGCGTGACCATAACGGTCGTAGGCCGCACGCTTCTGCGGGTCCTTCAGCGTTTCATAGGCTTCGTTGATTTCCTTGAATTTGATTTCGGCGCTCTTATCGTCCGGGTTCTTGTCCGGATGATATTTCATTGCCAGTTTGCGGAAGGCGCTTTTCAGCTCTTTTTCATCCGCCGTTTTGGCGACGCCCAGAGTTTCGTAAAAGTCCGCTTTTGCCAATTTAAACCCCGGAAATGGATTTCCGGCTGCCCTCGGACAGCCGGATTGCAGTGTTTAGCATAACCGCTTCGCCGCGGATTTATGCGGACTTCTTGCGGTCGTCGTCCTTGACTTCTTCGTAGTCGGCATCAACGACATTGTCATCACCTGCCGAAGCATCTGCCGTACCGGCTTCCGCCTGCTGGGCTTCGTAGATCGCCTGGCCGAGCTTCATGGACACTTCCATGAGGGTCTGGGTCTTCGCCTTGATATCCTCGGCATCCGGGTCGGTCGCCTCGGCTGCAGACTTCAGAGCCGCAATCGCATCAGAGATGGCGGTGCGGTCGGCCTCGGAAACCTTGTCACCGTAATCCTTCAGCGATTTTTCCGTCGAGTGAACCAGGCTTTCGGCTTGGTTCTTGGCCTCAACGCTTTCGCGGCGCTTCTTGTCTTCCGCGGCATGCGATTCTGCATCCTTGACCATCTTTTCGATGTCGGCGTCCGAAAGGCCTCCGGAAGCCTGGATGCGGATCTGCTGTTCCTTGCCGGTACCCTTGTCCTTGGCCGAAACCTGCACGATGCCGTTCGCATCGATATCGAAGGTAACTTCAATCTGTGGAACACCGCGCGGCGCCGGCGGCAGGCCGACGAGGTCGAACTGGCCGAGCAGCTTGTTGTCGGCAGCCATTTCGCGCTCGCCCTGCGAAACGCGGATGGTGACGGCCTGCTGGTTGTCATCGGCAGTCGAGAAAGTCTGCGACTTCTTGGTCGGGATCGTCGTGTTGCGCTCGATCAGACGGGTGAAGACGCCACCGAGGGTTTCGATGCCCAGAGACAGCGGGGTCACGTCGAGAAGCAGAACGTCCTTGACGTCACCCTGCAGAACGCCGGCCTGGATGGCAGCGCCGAGCGCAACGACTTCATCCGGATTGACGCCCTTGTGCGGCTCCTTGCCGAACAGCTGCTTGACGACTTCCTGAACCTTCGGCATGCGGCTCATACCACCGACGAGAACGACTTCATCGATCTCAGCCGGGGTGACGCCGGCATCCTTGAGGGCCGCCTTGCACGGCGCGATCGTGCGCTGCACGAGGTCGTCGACCAGGCTTTCAAGTTTGGCGCGCGTCAGCTTCAGCGTCAGGTGCTTCGGGCCAGAAGCGTCAGCCGTGATGAAGGGCAGGTTGATTTCGGTCTGCTGCGAGGACGAGAGCTCGATCTTGGCTTTTTCGGCAGCTTCCTTCAGGCGCTGCAGCGCGAGCTTGTCGTTCTTGAGGTCGATGCCGTTGTCCTTCTTGAACTCTGCGACGAGGTATTCGACGAGACGCATGTCGAAGTCTTCACCGCCGAGGAAGGTGTCGCCGTTGGTGGACTTCACTTCGAAGACGCCGTCACCGATTTCGAGGATCGAAATATCGAAGGTACCGCCGCCAAGGTCGTAGACGGCAATCGTCTTGCCTTCCTTTTTGTCAAGCCCGTAAGCGAGGGCCGCTGCGGTCGGCTCGTTGATGATACGCAGAACCTCAAGACCCGCGATCTTGCCAGCATCCTTGGTTGCCTGGCGCTGCGCGTCGTTAAAGTATGCCGGAACCGTGATGACGGCCTTCTCGACCTTTTCACCGAGGTAGGATTCAGCCGTTTCCTTCATCTTCTGAAGGATCATCGCGGAGACCTGCGCGGGCGAATAGCCCTTGCCATTGGCTTCGACCCAGGCATCGCCATTGTCACCCTTCGAAATACTGAAAGGGACAAGACCCTTGTCCTTCTCGACGGTCGGATCTTCGTAGCGGCGGCCGATCAGGCGCTTGACGGCAAAGAGCGTATTCGTCGGATTGGTGACGGCCTGGCGTTTTGCCGGCTGGCCGACAAGGCGTTCGCCGTCGTCGGTAAATGCTACCATGGAAGGAGTCGTGCGCGCGCCTTCTGCGTTCTCAATGACCTTCGCGTCCTTGCCGTCCATGACAGCGACGCAGGAATTTGTCGTTCCGAGGTCGATACCAATTACTTTTGCCATGTCATTTACTCCTTGAAGCAAGCTGTCGGAACCCCGAGAAGGCATTTCCCTGACAGCCCCTTACGGGATGTGGGTCTTCGGAATTAACGCAATCGTGATTGCGGTGATGCGGCGTATATAAGGAGCGGTTTTCTGGACTGCAAGGCGAGAATGAGCCCGAAATCCAGCAAAACGAACGTGTTGCATTCACTTTCTACAGTGAGCGAAAAAACTCCGCCGTGCTTCGCATCTGCGTGGACTTACCAAAGCCGGCTTGCATCGAGCATGAGCGGCTTCGCTCATTGGCCCATGATCAGGTCAAGCAGAGTGGTGCGGCGCGGCTGGACGGAAGAGGTGGCCGCAGGGCCGCCGACATCTCCCGGTGGAATAGGTCCTCCCGGGGCCGCCACGGCCTGTTGCTCGTGACCGGGTGCCGGTGGAAATGATGTTTGCGCCTCCGTGCTGCTCCCGCCTCCGAAAACGCCGGAAATGATGCCGCCGATCGTTGTCGGCTGCTCCTGCATCGGCCGTGGTTCAGCCTGCGCCATCGGCTGATTGCCGAACTCATTCGGGTCCGCAATGAACTGGCCGTTGCCGAATAGCGGAGCTGGAGAAAGACCCTTGTGCGCGGCAATCATGAATTCCTGCCATGCCTTCGCAGGCAGGCCGCCGCCGGTAACCTTCTTCATCGGCGTGCCGTCGTCATTGCCGAACCAGACACCGGTCGTCAGATTGCTGGTGAAACCGACGAAGAGCGCATCGCGCGAATTCTGGGTCGTGCCCGTCTTGCCGGCCGCCTGCCAGCCAGGAATCTTGGCGCTTTTGCCCGTGCCGGTCTCGATCGTGCCCATCATCATGGCATTCATGTTGGCGGCGACCGTTTCAGAAACAACGCGGGGCGGGTTGTCATAGGTGTTCTCATAGAGAACCTTGCCCTCGGCGGTCGTCACCCGGCGGATCACATGCGGGGTTGCCTTGTAGCCGCCGTTCATGAAGGCGGCGTAGGAAGCGGTGAGCTCCGTGAGCGACACTTCAGACGTGCCAAGCGCGATCGAGGCATTCGGCTGCAGTTCGGTCTCGATGCCGAGTCGGTGCGCAAGCTTGATCACCTGCTCCGGCCCGTCATACATGACGAGCTGGGCGGCGACGGTATTCAGCGACTTGGCAAGCGCGGTCGCGAGTGTCACCTCGCCATTGTATTTCTTTTCATAATTTTCAGGCGTCCAGTTGCCGATGCGAATCGGTGCGTCGTTGAAGACGGAATAGGGCGTCAAACCCTTTTCGAGTGCGGCGGCATAAACGAAAGGTTTGAAAGAGGAGCCCGGCTGGCGCTTCGCCTTGACCGCGCGGTTGAACTGGCTTTCGGCATAATCCCTGCCGCCGACCAGCGCTCGGATCGCGCCAGTCCCGTCGATCGAGACGAGGGCGGCCTGGGACGCATCGAGCTTTGCGCCGTCCTTGCCGAGAATGTCGTTGAGCGACTGCTCAGCCTTCCTTTCCAGCCCCTTGTCGATCGTCGTATCGACGATGAGGTCCTCTTTCACTTCGCCGACCAGCCCGGGTAGCTCGTCCATAACCATGTCGGCCACATATTGACCAGCGCCCGACCAGTAGCTCTTCGCCTTGGACGGCGTCTGCGTCATCGCCGTCTTTACCTCGTTGTCGGTGATATAGCCTTGGTCGCGCATGGCCTGCAGTACGATCTGGGCACGGGCGTTTGCGGCGTCTGGGTCGCGGGCCGGAGACAGGCGTGACGGCGCCTTGACGAGACCGGCGAGCAAAGCCGCTTCCCCGAGATTCACGTCACGCGCGGACTTGTTGAAATAACGTCGGGCGGCGGCCTCGACGCCGTAGGCATTCGAGCCGTAGAAGACGCGGTTCAGATACATCGCAAGGATCTGATCCTTCGTATATTTCTGCTCGAGCCAGAAAGAGAGCAGCACTTCCTGCACTTTGCGCTCCAGAGTGCGATCCGGCGAAAGGAAGAGGTTCTTCGCAAGCTGCTGCGTCAAGGTGGAGCCACCCTGAATCGGCTGGCCCGTCAGGTTGTTGACGACGGCGCGGGCAAGCCCCATTGGGTCGACGCCGAAATGCGAGTAAAAGCGCTTGTCTTCTATCGCGATGATCGCTTCAGGGAGTTGGGGCGACATCTGATCGAGCGATAGCGCCTCGCCGCCGGTGGCGCCACGATTGGCAATCACGCTGCCATCGACAGATGCGATCTTGACGTTCGGCGGCCGGTCAGGGATCGCCCAGGTGCTAGCGCTCGGCATGCGCGAGCCGTAGTAGAAAACCAGCCCAGCTGCACCGATGCCGGCCCAGATACCAAGCACGATGCACCAGTAGACCACGCGGCGGATGAAGTTGAAGAGACCGCCGTCCTGGCGTTCGGGCGGCTCGCGTCTGCTGCGCCTTTTCCTGTCGGGTGCGCGGGTTCGTGTCGCGTCCGAGGAAAAACGTTTGGTTCCGCGTCGGCCGGAGATACGATCGTCGTCGTCCAGCGAGAAATCGTCGTCCTCTTCAAAGCGGCTACGGCCGCTGAAGGACGGTTCGATTCTATCGCGTGATCTGCCCCTACCTGCCATCGTGGACCGGCCGCACCCCATATGTCGCAAGCGCTCTTTGCGCAATCATCCGGGTGGACTTTAAATACGGCGATTTAAGGGGTGGTTAAGACTGCAGGCAAGCGGTCCCGACGGCGCTTCAGCCCTGCCGTTTGCGCATGGCTGCCATTCGTTGCAGCTGTCACGAAACTGACATATATCGCGCCACCTTACGCCGAAGAAAAAAGCAATAAGCGTAGTAGTTAGGCATTTAATATGAGCATTGACCTTAAGAGAATAGACGAGACCTGTCTTCGCGAGATCTGGAGCATCCATGAGTTTGCCCGGCAGCATCGGCTGAGCAAGATGGAGGAAAGCCGCCTGAAAATGCTGCACGGTCCGTTTGCACAGATGCGTGAGCTCGTGACAGGCTCTGATCGCAAAGCTTCCGTTTGGTAATTTGGAACCTTTAGCTGTCCCGCCAGTTTCCTTTGTAGCGGGACAGCCCTCAAGTCCCGTTATGGATCGGTCGTCTCCCCTCAACACGGCCGATCGAAATCAGGCCCGGCGCCTCCGTCTTGGAGCGTCGGGCTTTTTCTATGCAGCTTATCGCAAAAGGGCGGCATCTCTGCCGCCCCAGCGCCACGTTAGTTCCGGCAACCCGGCTCGCCCGGTTGGCAGGCGCCTCGCTGCGGCCTGCGGCGATCATTGTCACCACCGCTGCGGTTCCGATTGTCGTCACCACGGACGCGACTATTGCCATCATCGCCTCCACGTTCGAAGTTCCGGCGGTCATTGTCGCCACCTCGGCGGTTACGATTGTCGTCGCCGCGGACGCGATTGCCATCATCGCCTCGACGTTCGAAGTTCCGGCGGTCGTTGTCACGATCGCTGCGGTTTCGATTGTCGTCGCCGCGGCGGATGACGCGATTGCCATCATCGTCTCGACGTTCGAAGTTCCGGCGATCGCGATCACGATCGCCGCGGTTGCGCAGATCACGGTCAAAGTCCGGCTGCCTGTCGACATTGGGCCTGCGGTCGGGCGCGCGATCGAAATCCGGCAGGCGATCCCGACGATCGTCAAAGTCCCGGCGTCGTTCACGGCGATCGGAGTCGCGATAGAAGTCCGGTCCGCGGCGCCAGCGATCGCGGTCGCGATAGAAGTCACGGTCGCGGTAATTACGATCCCAATAGCTGCCGAAGCTGAAGACAACGACGGGAATACCGAGTGGGCGATAATATTGAGGCCCGAGATAAACGCGGCGCTGTTGATAAAGTGCCTGGATATATCCGCCGTGCACCCAGCCACGGGCGCCGTAGAACTCCACGTCGCACCATGGCACGTCTGCAAGACAGCCGTAGATTTCGATGGACTCGCCGGCCGGAATTACGGTGACCGCCGGATATTCCGTGCTTGGGCCGGCCCGCATATTGACGTTCGTCGTCGCGAAGCCTTCTGCCGCCTGAGCGATCGCCGGAGCAAACAAGAGCATACCGGTCGCGGCAATTTTCAAGAGGGTGCGTTTCACGTTTTCAACTCCCTGGGAGGTAGCGTCATGCCACATCCGGTATTTGTTTTACTCCGGCTTTTGCCGGCTCCGGGCACAGTCCGAGGCTCGCCGACTTTTGTTAGCCGGCGATCATTCGTCTTGTCTTTCAATGGTTTATAGCGCGTGTTGCATGAACGCAGCTTGAACGGAAAAATGGGGCTCTAGGCCTTGAAAGTGCCGGAGCGGCTTCCGATATGACGCTCAACAGATCGCAGCCAAGTGGATGCTGTGCGCGCCTTAAGCGTTTGCCGTTTTCCATATCATTCCGACTGCTGGGCGTCTTAACGGCGTGTTAACCTTTCGGGATCAATCTTGGGCAAAGTCCGCTTTTTCCTTGACCACGGATGTACTGGCATTGAAGCGAAGCGGATGATGAAGGCCGGTTTATCCGGCCTTTGTTTTTGTCTGAATGCGTGCCCGCGTAAATCATCGCGAGGCACGCACTTTTCGTTCAAGCTGCCAATGCGTCGAGGATGCGCACCCAGGAGCGGATGCCCTTGTGGTAGGAGGCGAGTTCGTATTTCTCGTTGGGCGAATGGATCCGGTCATCTGCGAGGCCGAAGCCCACGAGCAGCGATTCCATGCCGAGCATTCTCTGGAAATCGCCGACGATCGGGATCGAGCCGCCCATGCCGATAACGACGGCGGGCTTGGGCCATTCGTCGGAAAGCGCGTTCTTCGCTTTCGTGATCACCGGCGAATCATAGGCAAGGTGAATTGCCGGCGAGGCGCCATGGGCATGGAACTCGACCGAGCAATCGGCCGGCACCTTCGAGCGGACATAGTTTCGGAACGTCTCTCGAATCTTTGCCGGATCCTGTTTGCCGACGAGGCGGAAGGAAACCTTAGCCGACGCCTTGGCGGCAATCACTGTCTTGAAGCCTTCGCCGGTATAGCCGCCCCATATGCCGTTGACTTCAGCCGTCGGGCGCGCCCAGGTGAGTTCCAGAACGGAACGGCCTTTTTCACCCGACGGCACCGAAAGGCCGACTTGGCCGAGTAAGTCTTCAGCGCTCTGGCCGAGCTTTTCCCATGAGGCCTTGATGTTTGCAGGCGTTTCCTCGACGCCTTCATAAAAATTCTCGAGTGTTATGCGGCCAGTTTCGTCGTGCAGACCGGCGAGCGCTGTTGTCAGGACATGGATCGGATTCGCTGCCGCGCCGCCGAAAAGCCCGGAATGAAGATCGCGGTCGGCCGCCGTAACGACGACTTCTTCACCGACAAGGCCGCGAAGGGCAGCAGCAATCGCCGGGGTCTCGCGGTCCCACATGCCGGTATCGCAGACAAGCGCATAGTCGGCCTTCAGTTCTGTCGCATTTGCCTCCAGAAAGGGCTTGAGCGACGGCGAGCCGGATTCCTCTTCGCCCTCGAAAAGGATAGTGATGCGGCAGGGAAGCGCGCTGTTGACCTCTTTATAGGCTCGGGGAGCTTCGACGGAGGGGAGTGGCTGGGCCCTGTTGGCGCGGGTGGCGCGGCGCGGTCGGGGGTTTGCGGCCTTGTCCACGGTCCGTGGCGGGGGGTGGGAGGGAGCGGGGGTCCCAA
>NZ_JABEPH010000396.1:0-5139 GCF_013004495.1 Rhizobium sp. SEMIA 4085 | reverse complement strand
GACAAGGATCAGCGCGAAGCAGCGCCGGGCACGAGAGAGCAGAAATAGCAGCCGCCATCACCTCTTCGCCATCCCACAGCGCAGGCGGCAGAGTCTGCTTGCGCGCAAAATACCTTGTCGCATAAGCCCTTTATCCTTTAGCTAGGCGAAGATCATAAAGGGCATCACATGGGCCGTTCATTTCAGACGCTTTGTTTCCTCGCTTCCTCGGCAACAGAGGCGCTTGCCGCTCGGGAAGAGTTGATTGGCCTTTATGGGGAGGTTCCCGCCGAGGAAGCCGATGTCATCGTGGCGCTCGGCGGCGACGGCTTCATGCTGCAGACGCTGCACAGCACGATGAATTCCGGCAAGCTCGTCTATGGCATGAACCGCGGTTCTGTCGGTTTCCTGATGAACGACTATCGCACCGAAAAACTGCAGGACCGCATCTGCGCGGCCGTCGAGAATGCCTTCCATCCCCTGCAGATGACGACGGCCAACGCCGACGGCACCAATTCCACGGCACTCGCCATCAACGAAGTCTCGCTCTTCCGTCAGTCCTATCAGGCCGCCAAGCTGCGCGTCGAGGTCGACGGGCATGTGCGTCTCGCGGAACTGATCTGCGACGGCCTCATGGTGGCAACGCCCGCGGGCTCCACCGCCTATAACCTTTCAGCCCACGGCCCGATCCTGCCGCTGGAAGCGCCGCTGCTTGCCATGACGCCGGTCAGCGCCTTCCGCCCGCGCCGCTGGCGCGGCGCGCTGCTGCCGAACAAGGTGACGGTCGACATCCATATTCTCGAGGCCGAAAAGCGGCCTGTGAATGCGGTTGCCGACAATGCCGAGGTCAAATCCGTGCTGCATATCCGCATCGCCCAGTCGGAGCACATGACGGCGCGCATCCTTTCCGATCCGGACCGCTCATGGTCGGATCGCATTCTTGCCGAACAATTCGAGGATTGAGGCCATGCAGCTTCGAACCGCTCTTCTTGCCGCAGCGCTCTTCACCGGCCCGGCAGGCCTTGCCAAGGCTGTTACGCCGGCCGACACGATCCTTCCGCCCGCCGTGATCTTTGCAACCAGCACCGGCTATTGGGAGGAAAGCCGTGCGGATATCGCAATCGAGCGTGCGCCGGGCGCAGCAAGCGATCCGGCAAAGACGCAACTCCAGCCGCGCCGCGGCTATTACAAGCTCTTTTCCGTCCGCCAGCCGGACAAGACTTCGAAAATCTACCTGCAGCAAATCGCGCAGGCCGACAGCGGCCCGGAAATCGTCTCAAGCGTCGAGCTCGACGAGTTCACGCAGCTCAAACCCTATGTCACCGATATCCGTCCGGAAAGTTCCACGGGCATGGGCAAGCAGCCCGGCCTCTTCGCCACGGTCTACCTGAAGACCGATCCGAATGCCGAGTCCGAGGGCTGGACCGTGCTGATCGACGAATTCGGCGAGATCACCATAGAGAAGGCGACGAACTGACTGCTCGAGCCGGCGGCCTGCCCGCACAGACCTCCCGAACGCACTCGCGCAGCCAGCGATGCGCCGGATCGAGGTCCGTCCGCGGGTGCCACAACAGCGAGATCGTAATGTCCGGCGGCGAAACCGGCAGAGGGAAAGAGAACATCCCGTCACGCAGGTTTCCCGTATAGCGTTCGGGGACACTGGCGATGAGATCCGAGGCACGCGCCAGAGCCAGAGCTTCCGAAAAGCCGCCAACGACCGTTACAATCTCCCGCTTCAGGTCGAATGGCTCAAGCGCGTCATCAACCGGCCCCCTGGCGAGCCCTCGCCGCGAGATGAGGATGTGCCGGCCGGCAGCGTAATCGGCAGGCGTGATCGCAACCTCGCACAACGGATGCCCCATCCGGACAACGCCGACGAAGCGGTCTCGGAACAGCGCTTGCGCGCGCACCTCCGGCCCCATGGCTTTTCCGACGACGCCCGTTTCCAGGTCAACGCTTCCGTCGCGCAGCGGCGCGCTGTCCCTGTCCGGCTTAGGTACGAAACGCAACTGCACGCCCGGCGCCTGTTTGCCGACACGTGCAACGAGATCAGGTCCGAAATTCTCGACAAAGCCATCCTGGTTTCTGAGCGTGAATGTCTGCACAAGCCGTGTCAGGTCGAGTGTCTCGACGGGACGCAGAACGGCTTTAGCGTCCTGCACGAGCTGGCCGACGCGCTCGCGAAGCTCGATCGCCCGCGGCGTCGCAACAAGGCCGCGTCCGGCTCGAACCAGCAGCGGATCGCCGGTCGCCTCCCGCAATCGCGCCAGCGCGCGGCTCATCGCGGACGGGCTTAGCCGCAGCCTTCTGGCGGCGCGGGCGACGCTGCATTCCGTCAGGAGCACATCTAGGGTGATAAGCAGATTGAGATCGGGATGCGACATGCGGCGACCATAGCACGATCGGTGCAAGATGACATGGCGTCAAACGCACGAATGAGATGCATATGATGCACCTTCCGCCCCATCTGGCCGCGAGCTATCTCTGCCCTAACGCCATTTTGGAGCAGCTCTTCATGATATCGGTCCGATTTGTTCCTGCCGCCTTCGCTGGCGTCTTCGTTGCCGCAACCGCTCGCGCGCCGGGTCGTCAACAGCCTCGTAGAAGTCTGAGGGGAAAGGGCCGATGACCTCCTGCACAGATGACCCCACCAACGATGGCATAACCCCGGCAAGCTCGGTTCGATGGGCGCTTGCCGGCCTTTGCCTATCCATGCTGCTACCTTCGCTCGGCACCAGCATTGCCAATGTCGCCTTGCCGACATTGGCTCAGGTGTTCGTCGCACCATTCCAACAGGTGCAGTGGGTCATTCTTGCCTACCTCCTGGCGATCACGATCTTGATCGTCGGCATCGGACGGCTGGGCGACATTGCCGGGCGCCGCAGGGTTCTCCTGGCGGGGCTGGTCGTGTTTGTTGTCGCCTCGGCGCTCTGCGGCCTTGCGCCCTCGCTCTGGTGGCTGGTTGCCGCCCGTGCCGCGCAGGGCCTCGGCGCCGCCGTCCTGATGGCGCTGACCATGGCGTTCGTCGGCGAGACGGTCCCCAAGCAAAGAACCGGCAGCGCCATCGGACTGCTTGGAGCGATGTCGGCAATCGGCACCGCGCTCGGTCCGTCGCTTGGCGGCATTGCGATCGCCTGGCTCGGCTGGCGGGCAATCTTTCTCGTCAACATCCCGCTCGGTCTGCTGGCCTTTTTTCTTGCCCACCATTTCCTGCCCGTCGACCGCGATACGCCGAAAACGGACCGCCCTGGCTTCGACGCTCTGGGCACACTGCTGCTTGCCGGCGCGCTCGCCGCCTATGCTCTCGCCATGACGATAGGGCGCGGCCATTTCGGCACGCTGAATGCGACGCTCCTGACGCTTGCACTCACCGGCATCGTCCTCTTTGTTTTCACCGAGGCGAAGGTGGCATCGCCCTTGATCCCATTGGCAGCATTTCGCAATTTTGAGTTCAGCGCCAACCTTGCCATGAACACCCTCGTCTCGACGATAATGATGGCGACGCTGGTGGTAAGCCCGTTCTATCTCTCCCGTGCGCTCGGGCTCAACGCGGCGTTCGTTGGAATGGTCATGTCGATTGGCCCGGTTGTCTCGGCGCTGACCGGCGCCCCGGCTGGCCGTCTGGTCGACCGTTTGGGCGCGCCGTTCGTGGTCATCGTCGGGCTCATCGAAATGGCCGTCGGTACAGTTGCCCTATCCGTTCTTCCGGCAATGTTCGGCGTTGCCGGCTACATTGCCGCCATCGCCGTCCTGACCCCTGGTTATCAGTTGTTCCAGGCAGCCAACAACACCGCCGTCATGACGGGCATCCCCTCCGATCGGCGGGGCGTCGTTTCCGGCCTGCTCAGCCTGTCGCGCAATCTCGGGCTTATCACCGGCGCTTCCGTCATGGGCGCCGTGTTCTCCTTTGCCGCGATGACGACCGATATCACGACGGCAGGTCCCGAAGCCGTTGCCACCGGCATGCAGGTCACCTTCGCCGTCGCGGCGGCTCTGACCGCCGTCGCGATCGCCATCGCCGTCCAAGGCCGCGCCCTTGCCATGCGTCCCCCGCCTCGCGGGGACAGGTCGGCTTAAGACGGCCTGAAGCCCGCTCTGGCCGCTTTTGACCCCCCGCCCGCCACCGTTGCGGCGGGCCAGTGGTCAAATGCTTGCCTGCACGCTGTGCAGGTTGGCATAGACGCCTTGCTGCGCCATGAGGTCGTTATGGGTGCCCTCTTCGATGATGCCATCGCCTGTGAGCACCAGGATGCGGTCGGCATGGCGGACGGTGGAGAGGCGGTGGGCGATGACCAGGGTGGTTCGGCCGTTCGCGAGATTGAGCAGCGCCTTCTGAACCGCCCGTTCGCTCTCGTTGTCGAGCGCGCTGGTGGCCTCGTCGAAGATCAGGATTGCCGGATCCTTGAGGAAAGCGCGCGCTATCGTGAGGCGCTGCCGCTGGCCGCCCGAAAGCTTGACACCGCGTTGGCCGATATCGGTCGCGTAGCCATTTGGCAGAGCCGTGATGAAGTCGTGAGCGTTGGCGGCACGGGCGGCGGCCTCGACCTCGGCATCGGTCGCGTCGGGCCGGCCGTAGCGAAGATTCTCCGCCACGGTGCCGGCAAAGAGATAGACGTCCTGCTGCACCACCCCGACATGTCGCCGCAGTGAGGAGAGCGTCACGTCGCGAATGTCGGTACCGTCAATGCGGATCACCCCGGCCTGCACATCGTAAAAGCGCGGGATGAGCGCGCAAAGCGTGCTCTTGCCCACCCCTGAAGGACCAACCAAGGCCACGAACTCGCCCGGCGCAATGGTAAGCGAGAGTCGCTCGAGCACCTTGGGGCAATCCGACTCGTAGCCGAAGACGACGTCGGAAAAACTGATCTCACCCCTTGGAGCCGGCATGGGACGGGCGGCCGGGCGATCGAAGACGTCCGGTGCGATCTCGAGGATCTCCATGGCCCGAACGAAACCGGTATAGCCCTCCTGCCAGAGGCGGGGGGAAATGGAGAGGAGGCGCAACAGAACAAACCGGCACCCCCAAGCAAGGAGGAAAGGGAGGAAGGTCTGCACGGAAGACCCCGACGGAAAGAAAAGCAGACACCCGAGTAAAAAGAAGAATAAAGGGGGGAGACGATAGACAGATGCGGGGGACAGAGAAAAAAAAGGATGAGAGAG
>NZ_JABEPH010000395.1:0-5147 GCF_013004495.1 Rhizobium sp. SEMIA 4085 | reverse complement strand
TATCTCGCGGCACATGCGGTCAACGATGATATCGAGGTGAAGTTCCCCCATGCCGGCGATGATCGTCTGGCCCGATTCCTGGTCCGTCTTCACGCGGAAGGACGGGTCTTCGGCAGCCAGGCGGTTGAGCGCGAGGCCCATCTTTTCCTGGTCGCCCTTGGTCTTCGGCTCGATGGCGATCTGGATGACCGGCTCGGGGAATTCCATGCGCTCGAGGATGACCGGCTTCAGCGGATCACACAGCGTATCGCCAGTGGTGGTTTCCTTGAGGCCTGCGAGAGCAACGATGTCGCCGGCGAAGGCTTCTTCGATGTCTTCTCGCGAATTGGAATGCATCTGCAGCATGCGGCCGACGCGCTCGCGCTTGTCCTTGACCGTGTTCATGACCGACGCGCCCTTCTCGAGCTTGCCGGAATAGATGCGGGCAAAGGTGAGCGAACCGACGAAGGGGTCGTTCATGATCTTGAAGGCGAGCATGGAGAGCGGCTCGGCGTCATCGGGGTGACGCTCGATTTCAGCTTCCGTCTTCACGTCGATACCCTTGATCGCCGGAATGTCGAGCGGCGACGGCAGGTAATCGACGACTGCGTCGAGCAGCGGCTGAACGCCCTTGTTCTTGAAGGCAGTACCGCAGAACATCGGATGGAACTTGACGTCGATGGTGCCGCGGCGAACGAGCGCACGGATCTGATCGTTGTCCGGCATGTTGCCTTCGAGGTAGGCTTCCATTGCGGCTTCGTCGATCTCGACAACCGTCTCGATCAGCTTTTCGCGATATTCTTCAGCCTTGGCCTTCATGTCTTCCGGAATTTCGACGACGTCCCACTGTGCGCCGAGCGATTCGTCGCGCCAGATGAGAGCGTTCATCTCGATCAGATCGACAACGCCCTTGAACTCGGTTTCTGCGCCGATCGGCAGCTGCATGACGACAGCCGTCGCGCCGAGACGGGTCTTGATCATCTCGACCGAGCGGTAAAAATCCGCACCGGTCTTGTCCATCTTGTTGCAGAAGATCATGCGCGGAACGTGATATTTCTCGGCCTGGCGCCAGACGGTTTCAGTCTGCGGCTCGACACCTGCGTTGGCATCGAGAAGCGCGATGGCGCCGTCGAGAACGCGCAGCGAACGCTCGACTTCGATGGTGAAGTCGACGTGGCCGGGGGTGTCAATGATGTTGAAGCGGCGCATCTTGCCGTCACGGCCCTTCCAGAAGGTCGTGGTCGCAGCGGAGGTGATCGTGATGCCACGCTCCTGCTCCTGCTCCATCCAGTCCATGGTGGCTGCGCCGTCGTGGACTTCGCCGATCTTGTGCGACTTACCGGTGTAATAAAGAATACGTTCGGTGGTCGTGGTCTTGCCGGCGTCGATGTGCGCCATGATACCGAAATTGCGGTAGTCTTCGATTTTATATTCGCGAGCCATTGTGGACTGCCTTTCGATACCGTTCGGAATTACCAGCGATAGTGCGAGAACGCACGGTTGGCATCAGCCATCTTGTGCGTGTCTTCGCGCTTCTTGACGGCACTGCCGCGGTTGTTGGATGCATCGAGAAGCTCGCCCGAGAGGCGGTCAACCATGGTCGTTTCGTTGCGCTTGCGGGCAGCAGCGATCAGCCAGCGAATGGCGAGGGCCTGACGGCGCTCCGGACGGACGTCGACCGGGACCTGGTAGGTCGCACCACCGACGCGGCGCGAGCGGACTTCGACGTGCGGGGCGATGTTATCGAGCGCAGCGTGGAAAACCGCAATCGGCTCCTGCTTGGACTTGCCCTGCACGACGTCGAATGCGCCGTATACGATGTTTTCAGCAACGGACTTCTTGCCGTCGAGCATGATGGCATTCATGAACTTCGTGACAACCAGATCGCCGAACTTCGGGTCCGGGTTGATCTCGCGCTTTTCTGCTCTGTGACGTCGGGACATACTTCTCGTCTCTTCAACTGTTAAGGCGCTTTACCACGCGGAGAACCTCGCGCAGCGCCGGAAAACCAAAACCGAATTACTTCGGACGCTTCGCACCGTACTTCGAACGGCGCTGCTTGCGGTTCTTGACACCCTGGGTATCGAGAACGCCGCGGATGATGTGGTAACGGACACCCGGAAGGTCCTTCACGCGGCCGCCACGGATCATGACGACGGAGTGTTCCTGAAGGTTGTGACCTTCGCCGGGAATGTAACCAATGACTTCGAAGCCGTTGGTGAGGCGGATCTTGGCAACCTTACGCAGAGCCGAGTTCGGCTTCTTCGGCGTCGTGGTGTAGACGCGGGTGCAAACGCCGCGCTTCTGCGGGTTTTCCTGCAGCGCAGGAACCTTGTTACGCTTTACACTTGCCTGGCGAGGCTTGCGGATCAGCTGGTTTACGGTAGGCATTCAACCATCCCTTACGTTTATCTCTCAAACCCTTGCGGGCGTAACTCGCGCCGTCTCCGGCAAGATCACACGGCTGTCGTCAATGCGCAAAATGTGGCCCGATCTGCTTGCGCAGATGGACCACTGAAGGCAGAGGACGCAAAAAGACATGCGTCATGCGTGCAGGCATCAAATCTTCAACGTGCGTTTCGAACCTTGTTTGAGGAGAACTCCAGGACGAGACGCCCCGGACAGCCATGCCTCACATGGGTTCCGATGGCGCGGGTACTACTGGTTTCCCGCTGGTTCGTCAAGGCCGGTTAAGAAATAATCTTCGGCGGATCGCCTTGAAACCCGGGCTCCGTGCGCTCTTTGAACGCTTTTAGACGCAACGGTCACCGCATGCCAAGTTGAACTTGGGCATCGCTGCAAAAACGGATAAGGAATCAGCGATCGCAGGCCACGCGCCTGTCAAAAAACGGATTCGAGTTTCGAATCGCCAGATATCCAAAGGACCGATGAATGATCGAGAAGCCCGACAACGACAATAATTCCGTAGGCCCGATGATCTTCATCATCATCGGCAAGGGCTACGAGTCCGATGGCGCCGAGGGCGTCGACCTGCACGTGATGTTGAAGGCGGCCGACGACGACAGCGCAGTGCGCGAGGCGCTGAACGCCCTTGCCGAAGAAGGCTTCATCGAAGCCGACCTCGACCAGATCGGCATGCTGACCGACGTTCCCGACGAAGAACCGCATGCCTCGGCGTACCAAGGCGCGCTCGAAGGCGAAGTCGCGATCATCCGCTTCAACTGAAGACATGGCTCGGCCCGATGCGCAAAAGGTGCTGATCTACGCCACCTGGCGCCGTCGGCTCCTGGTTTTCGACGAGCCGGATTTTCCGGAGATCGAACTGCAGGTTCCGGGCGGGACGGTCGAACCCGGCGAAGACCCTGAGCAAGCGGCAGCCCGCGAATTCGCCGAAGAGACAGGTCTTGCGCTGAGCAACACGCTTCGTCCGCTTGCAATCGATGACTACCGCTTCATCAAGAACGGTGCCGCCATCTGCCACCGGCGGCATTACTATCATGCCGATATTGGAGGGCCCTACCCCGAGACCTGGCTTCATCACGAGATGACACCATTCGACGGCGGCGGGCCGATCCTGCTCCGCTTTTTCTGGATTGATATCGCAGCAGCAAAGGCCAGGCTCGGCTACGGAATGCACAATTGCCTCATCCTGCTTCCCTAACAACCCCAAGCTGGGAAGTTGCGATCGCTTCGTAGTTCATCGCGCTGTTGGCGACGTGCACAATATGCACCTTCGACGAAACGATTATGCGGTCTTTCAGCTCGGCAAGAACGTCGCTGCCGGTTGCAGCCGGCTTCGACCTGGTCATCCCGCGGGCCAAAGCGGCATCGCGCGATGCGTGTCTTTTCCTATCATCGAAAAGCTACATGCGGTTCCGTGCCATGTGAACGACTCCGTAAGCTATATGGGGGCGAGTCCGTAGTCGTTATCAAGAAAAATGGAGAACTATTTTCGGCCTCCCCGCCGCCGCGAAATCAAACAAAAAACCGCCCGGATCGCTCCGGGCGGTTTTTCAGTTCTGAGGCCGGGCTGCCGGTTATTCGGCAGCCGAAGCGTTTTCGCCGGCCATGTCCTGGAGCATCGGGGTTGCGGCATCCGCGCCCGTGCCCTTGCGACGCTCTTCGAGGATCATCTCATCGCGCGACGTCGCGATACGGCGGATCGCCGTCATGGTGCCGCCGGTACCGGCCGGGATGAGGCGTCCGACGATGACGTTTTCCTTGAGACCCTGCAGGCCGTCGGTCTTGCCGGCGATCGCAGCTTCCGTCAGCACCTTCGTCGTTTCCTGGAAGGAAGCGGCGGAGATGAAGGACGGGGTCTGCAGCGACGCCTTGGTGATGCCCAGAAGAACCGGCTCGCCATAGGCAGGCTTCTTGCCCTGCTCGATCAGGCCGTCGTTGACGTCCTCGAGCTCGATACGGTCGACGTTGTCGCCGACGATATAAGTCGAGTCGCCAGCATCGGTGATTTCCACCTTCTGCAGCATCTGACGGACAATCACTTCGATGTGCTTGTCGTTGATGACAACGCCCTGCAAGCGGTAGACTTCCTGGATCTCGTTGACGAGGTAGGAAGCCAGAGCCTCCACGCCCTTGATCGCCAGGATGTCATGCGGTGCCGGGTTGCCGTCGAGGATGTAGTCGCCCTTTTCGATATAGTCGCCTTCCTGAAGGTGGAAGGGCTTGCCCTTCGGGATCAGGTATTCGACCGGCTCGACACCGTCTTCCGCCGGCTCGATGATGACGCGGCGCTTGTTCTTGTAGTCGCGGCCGAGGCGGATCGTACCATCGATCTCAGCGATGATGGCATGATCCTTCGGGCGGCGGGCTTCGAAGAGTTCGGCAACGCGCGGCAGACCGCCGGTGATGTCCTTGGTCTTGGCGCTTTCCAGCGGCGAACGTGCAAGCACGTCACCCTGGGAGACCTTCTGGCCTGGCTCGACCGAAAGGATCGCGTCGACCGAAAGCAGGAAGCGGGCATCGCCGCCGCGAGACAGCTTCGCGACATTGCCGCTTGCGTCCTTGATGACAATTGCCGGCTTGAGGTCCGAACCACGCGGGGTCGAACGCCAGTCGATGACCTGACGCTTGGTGATCCCCGTGGATTCGTCGGTCGCTTCGAGGACGGAGAGACCGTCGACAACGTCTTCGAACTGAACGGTACCGGCCAGTTCCGTCATTATCGGACGGGTGTACGGATCCCACTC
>NZ_JABEPH010000394.1:0-5164 GCF_013004495.1 Rhizobium sp. SEMIA 4085 | reverse complement strand
TGTGGATCAGAGCCCGATCATGAACTGACCGAGCGCGCGCTCGAGCCTCGCAAGCGGTCCTGTCAGCACGGTGAAGCGCGAACCGGAAAGCTTGGCGGCACGTTCGAAATCCATGTAGCCAAGGGTTTCGCCGATTTCGAAATGTTCCTTCGGCGTGTGGTTCCAGCGCGGCTTTTCGCCGACCGTGCGAGCGATGACGTTGTCGCGCTCGTCCTTGCCGACCGGTACGTCGTCGAGCGGCACGTTCGCAATGCGCGCCAGCGCGTCGTTGAGCTCGGCCGTCAGCTGGCGGTCTTCCTCTTCGGCCGCCGGCAGCGAAACCTTCATCTCGGCGACTTCGGCCTTCAGCTTTTCGGCAAGCTCGCTGTTCTTCTGCGCCATCGCCGCGCCAATTTCCCTGGAGGCGGCGTTGCGGCGGGACTGCAGGTCCTGCACCCTCTGTACGGCGGAACGGCGCTTCTCATCGAGAGCTATGAGGCTTTGGGCCAAGGGCTCCGCACCGCGCTTGGCCAGTGCTTCATCGAGCGCCTCGGGATTCTCACGGATCCATTTGATATCGAGCATTGTCGTTCCGGGTCGTTACGAAGGACATGACCCGGCCAAAGCCTGACCGGGCCTCGACCGGATATTTTGCATGCGTTCAGGAGGGAATTTCGGAGAACCGCTCAAACGCTGTCCGTCTTGGCAACGTCCGCAGACCCGTCCGCCTCTTCGACCGCCTGCCGGGAACGCTGGCGCTCCACGAGTCGCGCAGCGTAGATGGCAATCTCGTAGAGAAGGATCGTCGGCAGTGCAAGGCCGATCTGGGACATCGGATCGGGCGGCGTCAGCACGGCGGCGACGACGAAGGCGAGCACGATCGCAAACTTGCGCTTCTCGGCAAGCCACTGCGAGGTGAGAAGGCCGACGCGCGCAAGCAGGGTCGTGACGACCGGAAGCTGGAACACGAGACCGAAGGAGAAGACGAGCGTCATGATGAGGCTCAGATATTCCGAAACCTTCGGCAACAGCGAGATCGCGACATCGCCCTCGCCCGGCGCCTGCTGCATGGTCAGGAAGAACCACATGACCATCGGCGTGAAGAAGAAATAGACGAGTGCGCCTCCAAGCAGAAACAGGACCGGCGATGCGATCAGGAACGGCAGGAAGGCCGCACGCTCGTTCTTGTAGAGGCCGGGGGCGACGAACTTGTAGATTTGCGCGGCAATGATTGGGAAGGCGATCACAAGGCCGCCGAACATCGCGACCTTCACCTGCGTGAAGAAGAACTCCTGCGGAGCCGTATAGATGAGCTGTGCCTTCGTTACATCGAGGCCGGCCCAGCTGACTGCCCATTTGTAAGGGTAAACCAGGGCATTGAAGAGATGCTTGGCGAAGAAGAAGCAGACGATAAAGGCGACGAAAAACGCGCCGATCGCCCAGATCAGCCGCGTGCGCAGCTCCATCAGGTGCTCGATCAACGGCTGCGGCTTGTCTTCGATATCACCGCTCATGCCTCGTCCTTTTTCCTGGTCGCCGTCTTCTTCGCAGCGGCTGCAGTCTTCTTTGCCAAAGCAGGCTTTGCTGGCGCAGCCTTTGTTGCTGCGGCCGGTTCTTTCGCGGCGGCGGCGGTCTTTGCAGCAGGAGCAGCCCCGGTTGCAGCCGCAGGCAGCGCCTTTTCGGCGGCAGCGCGCGGCTTGCGCACGGCCTTCGGCTTTTCGGCGACGGCTGGTGCGGGGCCCGCTTCTAGAGCCGGCGCAACGACAGGCGGCGTTTCGGGCAGGCTCATCGACGGCGCCGGCACGGTAACCGGCGGCGCTTCGGTCTTGTTTTCGACCGCCGTTGCCTTCTGCAGGTCGGCCTTGATGTCGTTGCCCATCTGGCGAAGCGGGTTCATCGCCTCGCGCAGGCTGTTTGCCGGATTAAGCCGCTGCGCATCGCTGATCGTCTGACGTACGTCATCGAGATCCGCCTCCCGCAACGCCTCGTCGAACTGGGCGCGGAATTCGCCGGCGACCTTGCGGGCACGCTGCGTCATCTTGCCGAAAGCGCGCAGCATCGGCGGCAGATCCTTCGGACCGACGACGACGATCAACACGACCGCGATGACAAGCAACTCGGTCCAGCCAATATCGAACATTCAAGGCTCCTGGAGGGGAAGCGGGGCAAAAGCCACCCGTTCCCGGACTTGTTACTTCGGTTCGTCGGCCTTGTGATCGACGGTTTTCGCCGTGTCCGGCGCTTCTTCGTCGTTGATGCCCTTCTTGAAGCTCTTGATGCCCTTGGCAACGTCGCCCATGAGCTCCGGAATCTTACCGCGGCCGAACAGCAACAGCACGATGACCAGAACGATCAACCAGTGCCACATGCTAAAAGAACCCATTACGCATACTCCCTGTTGCGATCTTTCTTCGATGTAAGAGTTTCCGACATCGTTTCCAATATCGAAACTCCCCTTGAATTGACGCTTAATGTCACGGCTTCGCCCATAATGACAAGTCGTCCGGGTATCGAATTATAGTGATCTCTATTGTTTTCGTCGTCGGTGTCAAAACAAAGACCGGATGACACTAATCTTCAGAGGCGCCGCCGGGCGCGAGAAGACCCAATTCCTCAAGGTCCAACTGCGTGATCGGATCCTCGTCCTCGGTCAGTTCGTCGCTCATCAAGGGCGATGGGATGTTGAAATTCGCGGGAATGCGGCCGGAAAGAAGGCCGGCGCCCTTCAGCTCCTCCAACCCGGGCAGGTCGCGAAGTTCCTCGAGGCCGAAATGGTCAAGGAAATCGCGGGTCGTGCCGAGCGTCACCGGCCGGCCGGGCGTGCGCCGGCGGCCGCGGAAGCGCACCCAGCCTGCTTCCATCAGCACGTCCAGCGTGCCGCGTGAGGTTTGCACGCCGCGGATATCTTCGATCTCGGCGCGGGTGACCGGCTGGTGATAGGCAATGATCGCCAGAACCTCAAGGGCGGTACGCGACAGCTTCTTGACTTCGTTGTCGTCGCGGCGGATGACGAAGGAGAGATCGGCGGCTGTGCGAAAGGCCCAGGCATCATCCACCTGGACAAGGTTGACGCCGCGCGGCGCATACTGCTCCTTGAGCCGGAGCATGACGGCGCGAACGCTGAAATTTCTCGGCAAGCGATCGGCGATGAAGGCTTCGGAAACCGGCTGCGAGGAAGCAAAGACCAACGCCTCGGCGATGCGCTCGGCTTCCATCTCCGCCTGGAAATTCTCGTGGAAAGCGCCCTCGCCTTCACCGCGGCCGATATCGTCTCTGGAATCCATCAAGCGGGCCTCTCCTGCTCGACGACCTGCAGGGTCGCATGCTTCGGTCCCCGGCGCATATAGAGCGGCTCGAAGGCGGCGTCCTGGCGGATCTCCAGCTTGCCCTCGCGTACGAGTTCCAGCGAGGCGGCAAAGGCGCTGGCGATTGCCGTGACGCGCTCTTCCGGCGATGCCAGATAACGCAGAAGGTAATGCTCCAGCACAGTCCAGCCGCCGATGTCGCCAATCATGCGGGTCAGCAGTTCGCGGGCATCGGTCAGGGACCAGACGGTGCGGCGCGCGATCGTGACCTGGGTCACGGCCTGGCGCTGGCGGAGCGACGCATAGGCGGTCAGGAGATCGTAAAGGCTTGCCTCGTACGCGGATTTTTGCCGGTCCGGAATATGCTCAGGCGCCCCGCGGGCAAAGATATCACGGCCGAGACGGTTTCGGTTGACGAGCCCGCTTGCAGCCTCGCGCATGGCTTCGAGGCGTTTCAGGCGGAAGGCAAGCGTTGCGGCCATCTCCTCGCCGGAGGGACCGTCGTCCTTGACCTGCTGCGGGATCAGCAGGCGGGACTTGAGATAGGCGAGCCATGCCGCCATCACGAGATAATCGGCGGCAAGCTCGATGCGGATGCGGCGGGCGGTTTCGATGAACTGCAGATACTGCTCGGCAAGCGCCAGCACCGAAATGCGCGAAAGATCGACCTTCTGGTTGCGGGCGAGGTAGAGGAGGAGATCGAGCGGGCCTTCGAAGCCGGCGACGTCGATCACCAGCGCCGGCTCATGGCTCGCGCGGTCGGCACCATTGTCCTGCCAAAGCTTGTCCATCGGCGTTGCCGCCGCCTGTGTCCACTCTGTGCCTTTGACCGTGTTCACCTCTGCCTCTCTTCCATCGCTCAGACGGTTGCGAACATTCCGTCGAATTCGGCGCGGATCGCCGCCTCGTCCGCCTGGTCGACTTTTGGGAAGCCCGCCAGCCCGGCAGTTGCCCGCTCCAGCGCGGCATGCGCCAATACCGGCGTGTTTGCCACGACCTGCCGCATCTCGTCCATATGGCCGTTGCAATGCAGCACGATATCGCATCCGCCTGCAATGATATTTGCAGCCCGCTCGCTAATTGTCCCAGCCAAGGCGTTCATCGACGTATCATCGGAAAGCAACAGGCCCTTGAAACCGATGCGCTTTCGGATCACGCCGTCGATCACCTTGCTGGAGGTCGTCGCCGGATTGTCCGGATCGATCGCCGTAAAGACGACGTGGCAGGTCATTGCCGCAAGCTCGTCCCTCATGGCGATGAAGGGGGGGAAGTCGTGCGCTTCCAGTTCATCGCGCGAGACCGTGACGACCGGCAGTTCGTGGTGGGAATCGGCAAAGCCGCGGCCGTGGCCCGGGATATGCTTCATCACCGGCAGCACCCCGCCGGCCTTCAGCCCCTCGGCCGCGGCACGCCCCATATCGGCGACGGTTTTCGGATCTCCGCCATAGGCACGGTTGCCGATGACGCTGCTGCTGCCTTCGACCGGTACGTCGAGAACAGGCAGGCAATCGACATTGATGCCGAATTTGAGAAGATCAAAGGCGTGCAACCGCGACATCAGCCATGCCGCGCGCAACCCCTGCTCGCGATTGCGCCGGTAGATATCCCCGAGCGCCTGGCCGGAGGGATAGTGCTGCAGGATCGGCGGGCGGATGCGCTGTACGCGACCACCTTCCTGCTCAAACAGCGCCGGCGCGGGCCAGCCGACGCTTTCGCGCCTTTCGGCGCCGAGACCGGGGGTTTTCCGGGGGTCGGGGATAATTCGGCCGGAGAGGATGAAGCCCCCGGGCCGCCCAGACGTGTAGGAGGAGTTTTTTTCAGGGGGGGGGGGCGTGCCGCGACCGCCCCGGAGCAGCGGGTTTGGTTCGTTTCGATCCGAG
>NZ_JABEPH010000393.1:0-5185 GCF_013004495.1 Rhizobium sp. SEMIA 4085 | reverse complement strand
CGGCCGACGCCTATATCCGTGGCGGCCTCGCCAGGCGTGCCCTCGTGATCGGTGCGGAAACCTTCTCGCGCATCCTCGATTGGAACGACCGCACCACCTGCGTGCTTTTCGGCGACGGCGCCGGCGCGATCGTGATCGAGGCTGCCGAAGGTGAGGGTACGACAGCCGATCGCGGCATCCTGACGGCGCATCTTCGCTCCGATGGCTCGCACAAGGAGAAACTCTTCGTCGATGGCGGCCCGTCCACCACCGGCACCGTCGGCAAGCTGCGCATGGAAGGCCGCGAGGTCTTCAAATATGCCGTTGGCATGATCACCGACGTAATCCAGGCCGCCTTCGATTCGACGGGTACGACCGCCGAAGATCTCGACTGGCTTGTGCCGCACCAGGCGAACCGCCGCATCATCGACGGCTCCGCCAAGAAGCTGCATATCGCCCCCGAGAAGGTCGTCATCACTGTCGACCTGCACGGCAACACCTCAGCCGCCTCGATCCCGCTCGCACTTGCCACTGCAGCAGGCGATGGACGCATCAAGAAAGGCGATCTGGTGATGCTGGAGGCGATGGGCGGCGGCTTCACCTGGGGTGCTTTGCTGCTGCGCTGGTGACGGCGAAGAATCGCAAAAAACTGGCGACGAACAAGAGCTTGACCGTAAGGCGCAAGACAAATAGTCTTTGCTCGCTTTTAAAAAATATTTTGTAGAATTGGCGGGGAGACCATGACCGGAAAGACAGTGACGCGAGCAGACCTGGCGGAATCGGTTTTCCGGAAGGTCGGTCTCTCCAGGACCGAATCCGCCGAACTCGTCGAGACCGTGCTCGACGAAATCTGCAACGCCATCGTCCGCGGCGAAACCGTCAAGCTTTCCTCCTTCGCCACCTTCCAGGTCCGCGATAAGAATGAGCGCATCGGCCGCAACCCCAAGACGGGCGAAGAAGTGCCGATCTCGCCCCGCCGGGTGATGACCTTCAAGGCTTCGAACGTCCTGAAGACCCGTATTCTCAAGGCGCACACCCTGCGCAAGGTCAAGCAGAAGCCCGCAAATCCGGCCATGTAAGGGTGCAATGGGATAAGTTGAATATCTGTCCCTGATTGCTGCCTCCTGATCATTTTTCTCCAACCGCGCTTTCGGGCTTGTGGGTACGCGAAGACATGACTTGAATTCAACGCCGCAAACCGTTGAAATATGATGAGTCGCGGTTTGGACCGCCACCGGTGATCGCGTAGGGAGTACGACCTTGGACAAGAGCCCCGATGCCTTCCGAACAATCAGCGAAGTCGCTGACGACCTCGATCTGCCGCAACACGTTCTGCGTTTTTGGGAAACGCGCTTTCCGCAGATAAAGCCAATGAAGAGGGGCGGCGGGCGCCGCTATTACCGGCCGGAAGACGTGGATCTGCTGAAGGGCATCCGCCATCTCCTTTACGACCATGGCTATACGATCAAGGGCGTTCAGAAGCTCCTGAAGACCAACGGCAACAAGTTCGTCGTCGCTGTCGCGCAAGGCGATCTCGCCAGCGTCGAGGCGCTTGCCGCGGGTGGCAGGGACAGCGCTCCGGGTGAACCGCGCGTCGGCATTGCGGAGGAGGATCAGCTGGTCGGCCGCGCAAAGCCGCCGATTACCCGCCGCTTCTTCAATTTCGTCGCCGGCGACGACGATCAGTCTGAAGTCTCGATCGGCAAGTCGAGCGTCAGCAAGGAGGACAGGGCGCTTCTGCAGGAGGCGCTCTACGATCTTCTGGAATGCAAGCGCCTTCTCGATCAAGTGCGCTAAAAATCCTTGTGCCTTAGGAATGCGGCCCGTGACCGGGCACTGGACGGTGACAGACGGGGTGACGAAGGTCGGCCAATTCCAGGCGGTATCGTCGACGCCGATTGCCGTCTCCCATGGAAAATTTCGCCGGAAGCAGCGTCTTTTCCGACGGGAGGGTAGGCGAATCCGGCGCTCGCAGCGGTGGTGCTCGCATGCGGCTGGCGGTAGCTGCACCCGTCATGCGCCGGGAAGGCTGATCATCGCCGGCTCTGGACCAAGGCTTCCTGAGGATGAGATGCCTGTGTCTTGCTCTCGGAGGACATGGGCGCGAAGCTTTTGAGCTTCGCGCCTAATCTGATCACTCAAGGATTTGAATGACGCGGTGCGTCTGAGGTTCGACGATCACTCTGCGATTGTTGACGACGGTATAAGCATAACCGTCCATATCCGGGACCTCGTGGATTTCAACCGTCTCCGGAAGCGTCGTTCCGACGACGACATCGCCCTCATAGACGACGGAAGGTACCTGCTGCTCCATCACATAGGTGCGAACTTCCCCCGGCAAGACGATGGAGCCGGTGGGTGCAGGGTCGACGATTACCGTACTCTGCGCGAAGGCGGTAGAGCAGACCGTCAGCGTTACGGCGGCCGTAGCCAGCATGGTCTTGCGCATAGTGCAAACTCCTTTTCCTACCCAGCCTTGATCAAAAAACGCCCCCACGGGTCCGTTGTTCCGGAAAAGGTCGCAGCCGCCTGCTGCTTCGCTGACGAGGCACCGACCTTGGCAAAGCCGCCGGCATCTGTTTAGAGAGGATCGCACGAAAGGACTCGTGCACAGAGAATCGACAGAAAACAGAGAGACAATCCTGATCTCCGTCCGCCTTTCTGCTTACAAAGCCCGTTTTCACAAGGAATTCCCCTGTGTCCTCACTCAATGTACCCGGCAAAGCCTACGATGCATTCCTCTTCGACATGGACGGCACGCTGCTTAACTCCATAGCGGTCGTTGAGCGTATCTGGGGCGATTGGGCAAAGGATCACGGCCTCGAGCCGGAAGTGTTCCTGAAGACGATACACGGCGTCCGTGCCAGCGACACCATCCGTCAACTGGCACTTCCCGGTGTGGATCCGATGCTTGAAGCGAAAAAACTCCTGATCGAGGAAATGGAAGACGTCGACGGCATCGTGCAGATCCCCGGCGCAGTCCGCTTTCTGAACGGCATTCCCGCCAACAGATGGGCGATCGTCACCTCCGCCCCATTTGAACTCGCCAAGCGACGCATGGCCGCCGCCGGCATCCCGATGCCGAAGGTCATCGTCACCGGCGAGGAAGTCCAGGCAGGCAAGCCTAGCCCGGAATGCTACCTGCTCGGCGCCAGCCGCCTGGGTGTCGATCCGAAACGCTGCTTGGTCTTCGAAGACGCGGTTGCGGGCATACTTGCGGGAGAAGGAGCAGGAGCCGATGTCACCGTCATTACCACGACACATGCCACGCCCTTCGAAACACCGCACTTCTCGATTTCGGACTACGAGGCATGGACCGTGACGACAATCGGAGGCATCGGAATCGGAATCGTCGGAGCATAAGTGGCACATCGGCTTTTTGCGCGGAGTACGGCTTTTTCCGCTTGCATTGGGCGACACGAAAAAACTAAACGAAACAAGCTGTTTCGGCAGGTCGAGGCGTAGCGCAACCAGGTAGCGCACTTGACTGGATCAAGGGCGCTGGTTCGATATAGGGATCAGCGAAATTGTTGAGGCCTAGCGAATGAGGCATGTGACGGAATGTAGCGCAGTCTGGTAGCGCACTTGACTGGGGGAAATGGTCCTCTAGTCCAAATTTTCGCCTTATTTCAATACCTTAGAAGTGCTACTTGAATCTCTCGTGGGACTTTTGGTGGGACTTGCTGTCATCTCCAATGCGTTCCGCAGATCGTCGCCCAGAGCGTGCGCATAGCCGGCTGCGACCACGTCTTCTATCGTCTTATTGTCGTCGACGAAGCGGCCGATATCGGCGCGTATGGCCGATTTCAGGCCAGGCGGAAGTTGCTCCCATGGACGCTGCGTCATGCCGGCGACCAGCTTGCGAGCGACCGTCTTGTCCGGCCCGTCACCCGCGGTGCGAAGGTCGCGATAGAGCTTGGCAACAGGATCCTCGCGGACGACCTTCGCTTCTTCGATCTGATCGGTCTTGCTCATGTCAGATGTCTCCCGAGAGATAGATGCGGAGCATCGAGCGCGCATCGTCGGCGTGGTTCTTGATTTGAAAGGTGCTGCCGGGCTCGATCCGCTACTGCAGGGCGTCGAGTTCGAAGATCGTCACGCTGTCGCGCTGGCTGACGAGATCGGGCACCTTTGAATGCGCGACGGAAAGCAGGTGTGTTGTGCCTTCGACGGCCTGCCCCTGCTCTTCGCCTTCATCGACGTCCCGCCACTTCCGGAAGATGGCGCGCACGCCTGAGCGCGGTCTGCCCGGACCAGGTGCCCGGCTTCCACTTGGCGAAGTTCGGATGATCGTAGGAGGCGCCGACATAGGCCGCCGAAGACATGGCCCGGTTCTTTGCCATCTGCAGGCGCACAGCCGCCCTCACTTGTGGAGCAAGCGGCTTTGCATCGGGACCGAGGATCTGCATCTGCGCGCTCATCCGAAGATCACGCCGCGGCTGCGCGCACGAGCCAACGAACGCAGTCCAAGCTGCGCTTCGAGCTGACGGATGTCATCAGCTTGATTTTGTCGGCCAGCGCCGCTGGCTCGCCCGGCTTTCTCGTCTCCGCATAGGCAAGCTCCCAATGCGCGGGCACATCAATCACGTAGTTAAGCCAGTTCTCCCGCATAAGCTCTAAGTCTTCCGGACACCTGATAAGCAAGCCGACGATATACTGAGCCCACGCCTCGCGGAAGTTGTCCTTGTATATCGTGCGACCGCTGCCGAGGGCATGCATTGCCTTCTCGGCAAGAGTGTCGGCTGGCGCAAAGAACTCCTTCTCGATGTCTGCTGCCTCCTCAGGTGGCACGCTCTTCATGGAGTAAAGCTTACTGAGATAGCCCGTCGTTTAGGCGAACCCTCCCGGATATGCAGACCATTTTCCGTCAGCTCGTATATCGTGAGCAGGCCGTTTGTCGTCCATCGCTTCCTGTAGAATTTTGGGATGTAATGGTGGGCCTCGGCGGTGTTCTGAATCGGCTGGCTCATGCCAAGATTCTGCACTGTTGCGTTGCAGAAGGAAGAGCTGCGCCTTGCTAGCCCACAGCTAGGCTATTAGATTGTATTCGCCGCGACGACCGCTTTTGATGCTGTGGACGGCTCCTCCGCCGGCATCGCGATGTGCCATATTTGCGGTGTTGTTCAGGAACCGCATGGGAGGAGCCATCCATGGAAGAGATTACCACGATTGGACTCGACATTGCTAAGTCGGTGTTCCAGGTGCA
>NZ_JABEPH010000392.1:0-5202 GCF_013004495.1 Rhizobium sp. SEMIA 4085 | reverse complement strand
CCCTACGACGTGTATGTTGTAGGTGCTCACCTCGCTCTGTGGCCCGGGCGCGCTGCGGGGGGATACGCAGGAAGTCCCAGCCGCCCTTCCGCGGCACAACGTGTATGGCCATGGCGAAGCCGGAGCAGAAGGGCGACGCAGCGGCATCCGGTGCGGCTGGGGCAAATGCCGGGGTGATGAACTTTGATAAGCTCCTCAACTACGGGCGGCGTATATCCGCCTCTCTTTTTCGGGTGGCCGGACTATAGTTGCGGCAAGAACGAATGCAACAAAAACAGCCTGCGGGCGTACCGATTCCCCTGTCTCATAACCTTTCCGCTGTGGAAAGGCCATGCTACTGCGCGTCGAAACCCACAAGCGCGGATGCCGCGGCAGGAAATTCAGGAGGACATGCGATGGCCGAAGAATTGAACAGCGTCATCTTGCAGGAGCTGAGGCGGCTTGCCAATGCGGTCGAGCGGCTGGCAGGCCCGGCGCCCGGCGTCAACGACTGGAACGGCGCCGACTGTTTCGTCTGGTCGCCTGCCCGCACGCATCTGCAGCCCGTCGCGCGGCCGAACCGCGTTGCCTTGAAGCTCATCCGCGGCGTCGACCACGTGCGTGACATCCTGCACGAAAACACGGTGCGCTTTGCCGAGGGATTTGCCGCCAACAACGTGCTACTCTGGGGCGCGCGCGGCATGGGCAAGTCGTCGCTGGTCAAAGCCGTGCATGAGGACGTGCGGCGCGAAAGCGGCGTTTCGCTGAAGCTTGTAGAAGTGCATCGCGAGGACATTGCGAGCCTTCCGACCCTGCTTGATATCCTGAAGGAGGTGCCCCATCGCGTCATCGTTTTCTGCGACGACCTTTCCTTCGACCATGACGATACCGCCTACAAGTCGCTCAAGGCAGCGCTTGACGGCGGCATCGAAGGCCGGCCGGACAACGTGCTTTTCTACGCTACCTCCAACCGTCGCCACCTGCTGCCACGGCATATGATGGAGAACGAGCAGTCGACCGCGATCAATCCATCCGAGGCCGTCGAAGAGAAGGTATCGCTTTCCGACCGTTTCGGCCTTTGGCTCGGCTTCCACAAATGCAGCCAGGAAGACTATCTCATGATGATCGACGGCTATGCCGAGCATTTCAAGCTGACGCTCGATCGCAAGAAGATGCATGCGGAAGCGCTGGAATGGGCGACCACGCGCGGTGCGCGCTCCGGCCGTGTCGCATGGCAGTACATCCAGGATCTCGCAGGGCGCATGCGCGTCGCGCTCGCCCGCGACTGAGCCGAGCTACGGCTGCTGCAAAACGACAAAAGCCCGGCGGCCAGCCGGGCTTTTGCACTTCCCCGAGACGCTTTACCTACTCGAGGAAGGTGATCGGATTGACCGGCGAGGCGTCCTTGCGGACTTCAAAGTGGACCTGCGGTTGCTTGACGCTGCCGCTCATGCCCGAGACGGCGACGGTCTGGCCGCGCTGGATCTTCTGGCCGCGGGCGACGCTCAGCGTGTCGGCATTGCCGTAGACGGTCACCGTGCCGTCGTCGTGGCGGATGAGGACGGTGTTGCCGAGCTCCTTCAAGCCGTTACCGGCATAGATGACCACGCCGTTTTCGGCGGCCTTGATCGGCGTTCCCTGCGGCACCGAGATGTCGATACCGTCGTTGCGGCTGCCATTGACGTTCGCGCCGTAAGCGGCGATGACGGCGCCGCGCACCGGCCAGCGATATTTGCCGATGCCGGTCGATTCGGGGGCTGCGGAGGCGACATCGGACTTCTTCTCGACTTCGTCGACAGTCTGCGTTGCGACCGGCGCGTGGTAGGAGGCCGGCTGGGCGGACGCAGTTTCAACTGCGGCCGGAGCAGCAGGCTTCGGCTCGGCCTTGGCCGGGATGGACGCAGTCTTCGTCTGATCGGCGGAACTAGAACCGTTCGGGATCGCCAGTGTCTGGCCGATGCGGATCGAGCTTGCGGAAAGGTTGTTCGCAGCCTTGAGATCATCGATCTTTGTGCCGGTCGCCTTGGCAATCTTGGCCAGGGAATCGCCCGGCTTGACCGTATAAGTGCCGCCGCCTGCATTCGGGTCCTTTCCGGCACCGGCCGCAATCTTGCCCGCGGCAGCATCCGCGCTTGCCTGCGACTTGTCGCGAGCAGCGTTTGCGCCCGGCAACACCGCGAGGTTCTGGTCCGGCGTCTTCGACGGCTGCGGAAGCTTACCGGTCTTGGAAAGGTCGGCGGCCTGCGCGGAAGCCTTGGCAGCATTCCTGCCGCCGTTGAAGGTCGGGATGAGGATCGTTTCGCCCGGCTTGATGGCAGCGGCCGACTTCATGTTGTTGACGCGGAGGATTTCCTTTTCGGGAACGCCGTAGCGGTTGGCCAGCGTTGCCAGATTTTCGCCCGGACGCACCAACACAGTAGGCGCGTTGGCCGCCGACCATCCGGACACCTTCGGAGTCGTGCCCGTCGTCATCGGATCGGGCGCAGCCAGCTTCGGAGCAGCCTGCACCTGGCGGGGCGGCTGGGAGCCGGAGGAAGCTGCCGGGAACGGCTGCGCCATGGCGATCTGCTTTTCGCGCGACGGCGCCGGGGATGCGCCCGTCGGCGCGGCAAGTTCGGTGCGCTGGACAGAAACCGGGGCGGACGCAAGGCGCGCGCTGGAGCTTGTCGTTCCGGTCGCCGCCGGATAAGGCTGGTTCAATGCGTCATTGCTGGCACTATATGAGGGCTGCGCCATTCCGGACTGAAGATCGGCGCTCGGGACCGGATCCCCCTGCGAGCCACTCATGTTCCGCCTCGGTACAGAACCGGTCGTCATCTGATCCTGGCCCGACCCGGCAAAGAGGCCGCCGAAGCGGGTCACATCCGAACTGCAGCCCGTTGCGGTGCTTGCCAGCAAGGTAATAAACAAGAGATTGCCGGCCGGCTTTCCGAACTTTGGCGAAACGCTAAAACGCATGACTCGACCCACTCATAACTCAACCATTCGTGTGTATATTAAAGCGCGTTAGTGTTACCACCCGGTTAAAGCGCTGGAATCAGTGCGATTTTTTTGAGGAATTGATAACCATAGTTTTGCGGGTGAGAAATCATAGCCGCCGGACACACTGGAAATGCTCGCAAAATGGCTTCAGAGCTGGGAAGCCAATCTCGGCACGATGGGCAAATAAGGCACGTCGAAAAGCTCGTCGCGCTCGAAGCGGCTGCCGGTCTTCGTCAGCCGGACCATGCGGCACTGGTCCTCGGAGATCATCAGCGGCGCAATCATCGAACCGCCGGAGACGAGCTGGTCCGCATAAAAGCGCGGCATGGAATTGAATGCGGCCGTCACCAGGATGCGGTCGAAAGTCCCCTCGCCCTGCAGGCCGTTGCTGCCGTCGGCTTGCCGCACGACGATGCTGCGAAGGCCGAGCTGATCCATGCGCCGCTGCGCATTGGCCGTCAGCGTCTTGTAGCGGTCGATCGTCAGCACGCGCTCGGCGATGCGGCCGATGACAGCTGCGGTGAAGCCGCTGCCGGTACCCACTTCGAGCACACGCTGACCGGGCTTGACCTTCAGAAGATGCAGGATGCGGACGGCAAGATCGACGCCTTCCAGGAACGAGCCGCACTCGATCGGGATCGTCCGGGTGGAATAGGCGTCGTCGGAAAATTGCGGCGGCACGAAAAGCGAGCGCGGCGTCTGCTCGACGGCAGTCAGGAGATCGATGTCTGAGATACCCTCCGCCCGCAGCCTCAAGACGAGCGCCGCAAAACCTTCCTTCTCGACCAGCCGTGCCGTCAAAACGTCCTACTCCGTACCTGAAAGCGCCCGCGCCACGCGGTCCTTCACGGAATAATCGGTTAGATCCAGTTTCAAAGGTGTTACCGAAATTTTATTATGCTTCAGCGCGTGAATATCCGTGCCCTCTGCAAAGGCGCCGCCACGCTCGCCGAACTTCAGCCAATAATATGGCAAGCCGCGGCCGTCGGAGCGCGCATCAATCTGCAGGTTGAAGGCGAGCTTGCCCTGGGCTGTGACTTCGGCACCCTGAACATCGGCCGGACGGCAGTTCGGGAAGTTGAGGTTGAGGAAAGTGCCTTCCGGCAGGTCGACCGTCATCAGCCTGTCGAGTAGCGCCGGCGCATGGGCCTCGGCGACCTCCCACGGCACGATGCGCGCGCCGTCGGAATAGCTATAGGCCTGGCTCAGCGCAAAGGAGCGCACGCCTTGCATCGTGCCTTCGATCGCGCCGGCGATGGTGCCCGAATAGGTGACATCGTCGGCGACGTTCGAGCCTGAATTGACGCCGGAAAGCACGAGGTCAGGCTTGATGTCCATCACCTGCTTGATGCCCATGATGACGCAATCCGTCGGCGTGCCGCGGAGCGCGAAATGCTTGTCGGCCACCTGACGCAGACGAAGCGGCTCCGAAAGGCTCAGCGAATGAGCCAGGCCGCTCTGATCCGTTTCCGGCGCGACGATCCAGACATCGTCCGAAAGGGTGCGCGCAATCCGCTCAAGTGCCGCGAGACCTTCGGCATGGATGCCGTCGTCATTGGTGAGCAGAATGCGCATCGCTTCAGGCCGCCCGTTCGATCTTCGTCAAACCGCCCATATAGGGCAGCAGCGCGTCGGGGATAGTCACCGAGCCGTCCTCGTTCAGGTAGTTTTCGAGCACTGCGATCAGGCAGCGGCCGACGGCGGTGCCGGAGCCGTTCAGCGTGTGAACGAACTTCGTGCTCTTGTCATCCTTGCCGCGATAGCGCGCATTCATGCGCCGCGCCTGGAAATCGCCGCAGACCGAGCAGGACGAGATTTCGCGATAGGCGTTTTGCCCCGGCAGCCAGACCTCGATATCGTAGGTCTTGCGCGAGCCGAAGCCCATGTCACCGGTGCAGAGCGTCATCGTGCGGAAATGCAGGCCGAGGCGCTTCAGCACTTCTTCGGCGCAGGCCGTCATGCGTTCATGCTCGGCGATCGAGCTCTCGGCATCGGTGATCGACACGAGTTCGCACTTCCAGAACTGGTGCTGGCGCAGCATGCCGCGCGTATCGCGCCCTGCCGAACCTGCCTCAGAACGGAAAGACGGGGTCAGCGCGGTGAAGCGGAGGGGCAGCTTTTCCTGCTCGAGAATCTCACCCGAGACCAGATTGGTCAGCGTTACTTCAGCCGTCGGGATCAGCCAGCGACCGTCAGTCGTCCTGAAGAGGTCTTCCGCGAACTTTGGAAGCTGTGCGGTGC
>NZ_JABEPH010000391.1:0-5245 GCF_013004495.1 Rhizobium sp. SEMIA 4085 | reverse complement strand
CGTCCGGTGGTCAATGCGTGTCCCCAACTGCCTCCACGTCCGTCCCCCTCTTTCGGCCCGGGATCCTCAGTTGGTACAGCCTGCGCACGGCATTGATCTCGTCACCGAGCACATCAAGCTTGTCACCGGCGACGAATGCGACTTGCGCAGAAGACACTCGCAGACTGCGACCATGCGGTCCCTAATTCCTGATCGCGATGGCATTCTCGATTGGATCGATGGCGACATTCGCGCGGCTGCCCAACCAGGTGTCGTCGATGTCAAATTGTACGTTCAGCCCAATACGCCGATCGTCAGGAAAGGCGATTACCTAGACTCGATAGGATATGTCATCGCCGCGTCAACCAGCCCAGCTCAGACGAAGGCGATACTTCAGAGCGCCGTCGAATTAATCGATTGGTCGATCACACCATTTCCGACACCGGGCAAACAGGAGCAATCATCGACCCCGCACGACCAACAACCAGCGGACGTTGCGTCAGATAGGAGGTGATCCCTGCCGAAAAAATGGTGCAAGTGGGAACGAGAGAGATGAAATCTCTGTGTCCCCGGTGCGTTGAGGAAGCCGCTGTTAATGAGCATCGCGCGTTCTCTTGCGGCGCAACCGCGTATCGGTGGTGCGGCGCTCCTCATCCATGATGCCCATCTTGATGGTATCTCTGTATATGCCGATCAGGGCCTCGACGCGATCAGAGATGTCGACGGCGAGGGTTCTCCTCGGGGCTACGCGGCGGCGGCGTTCGCACCGATGTCGTGCAGCACGATCAGGCTGAACGGGCGTTTCAAGGGAATCTGTTTATGCACTACTGCGGCCTAAATGCTTCTAAGGGAGACCACAACGTGCATCGTCAATGCCGAACGCAGGAGGGTAGAGAGGAAGTCGCGTCAGTCCGGAGACGATCGCGAAGTTGATCGCGAGCGCGACGAACAGCCCACCGCTTTCGGCATTGACGGAATGGCGATAGCGCGTTTTTAAAATTTCTGCTTTGCCCACTTTGGCATGAAGTAGCTTCGGATCTTGACGAGTGCTTCAGCGACCGCTGCGGCAATCCGATTGGGCGGCCGGCCCAGTAGCTTCACTGAGCTTGCGGATCGGCGCTATGATATCGCCAGTCACGGCGTGGCCGCGGATGACCGACCGCCACTGCTTCTGCGAGAAGCCTGTCCCCATCAGGAAGCTGATGTGCCAATCCATGGTATCGAAGGTTCGGTCGTCGATCCTGCGGAATCTCGGTCGGTGATCCTCAGGGGTTTCGGCAAGGCTCGCCGAGATCCGGTTATATTCCGCAACGATGGTCTGCACGGCCTGGTGCGCTGTTGTTTCCATCGGCATATTATCCAAGACCTCTGAACCGGTGAGCTCCGGGATCCACTGGCGTGGGTCAATGAACTTCAGGCTTCGCAGTTCTTGCGACAACTTGCTCGAGATAACTGGGACCTCTGTGTCTTGAACATCACCAGCTTGCCATGACCGCCCGTCTTTCGGAATTTGCAGTCGCCGCTCACCATGAGCTTCCGCAAGACCTGCTGCATTTATCGGAGCGGTGCAAATCCATCAACTTTTCCTCGGACGGCTTTCGTTTCGGCAAGCAAGTCGCGATATTCAACGCCATGCATGACAAAAAGCTCGCGGGCCAGTTCCGGCAGAGATTGATCAGCCGCTATTCGCTCCAACAACGGTTCGAGCCGACACATGCCAGTGGCCGCGACGATGCCGAATTCCATGGCAAATCCGCGAATGGCATTGGCGAGTTGCGTCCGATTACGGATTAATCTCTCTCGTACACCCACCAGCATCAAGGCAGCCTATTGGTCTGCGGTTTTCACCGGAACAAATCGCATGGTGGGTCGTAAGCGCTCGTTTCCACGCACGTTGACGCGATCGCTTTCAGATGGACGCATCGGATCGGTATCAGGCTACCGTGGCCTTGGGGAAGTTGAAGGGGAGAAGATCGTCGATATCGGCGTCTTCGGTCCGCTGAGGCAACTCAGTGAGGACGTAGCGTAACCATGCTAACGGCTCGATGCCACCGGCACGACATGTCAGCATGAGGCTGTAGACGATGGCGCTGGCCTTGGCTCCGTCGACGGTGTCGCTGAACAACCAACTCTTTCTGCCAGTTGCAAAAATTCTGATATCGCGTTCCAAAAGATTGTTGTCGATCGGCATACCGCCATTTTCGGTGTAGCGCGTCAGGTATTCCCATTGATTCAGGGTATAGGAGATGGCGTCTCCGAGCTTGCTGTCCGGCAAGACCTTCGGGGCGATTTGGTCGAGCCATTGCTTGAGAGCATTGAGGATGGGGACGCTATGTTGCTGGCGGAAGCGGCGAATGCAGTCGGCCTGCGTCTCGCCCTTGTCCGGTTTTTCGTTCCGCGCCTGCCCTTCAACCCGGTAGAGTTGTTCAAAGAACCGGAGCGCCTGCTCCGGCGGTCCGCCACCCGTCTTTCTGGCCTTGAAGGCCTCGACGAAGCGCCGCCTCGAATGGGCCATGCATCCAATATGAGTTGCGCCCTCCAGCGTTCGCCAGGCGGTGTAGCCATCGCTGATCAATATCCCGCGGTAATCGCCGAGGAAGGCCTGCGGGTGTATTTGGCCGCGGCCCGGCTGATAATCGAGCAGCACGATCGGCTGGTCACTGTCCTCGCCGCTCCGGTAGGCCCACATATACGATGTGTCGGCGGCTGCCCTGTTCTCTTCCTTCAGGACCTGAACCGTCGTCTCGTCGCCATGGATGAGCGGCTGTGATCTGAGCCGCAGTTTCAGCACGTCATAGATGCGATGCAGGTGCTTCTCGCTTGAGCCGATCACCCAGTGGCCCAAAGTGCCTCGGCTGATAGGAACGCCGGCGCGTTCGAAGGTCTGCGCCAGGCGGTAGAGCGGTGTGCCGTCGACGTATTTGTGAACCAGCGCAAAGGCCGTGGCGATGCTGCCTGGCAAGGGCTGCGTCGGCATCGGCGCGGTCACGACAGGCGTATTGATCCCGGTGCGGTCGCAATGGCGGCAAGCATATTTGAACCGCACATTCTGTAAGACCTTCGCCTTCACTTCGATATGAAGCTGTTCGGTAACGGTCTCGCCCATGCGATGCATCTGGCCACGACAGCAAGGACAGGCCTTCTGATCGTCGGCAAGATCATACTCGACGCGCTCGCGCGGCAGGTTTTCCGGCAGCGGTCTGCGGCCGCGTTTCTTTCCCGTCGTGCCTTCGACGGATGGCAGTCCTGTGTCCGGAAGGTCGACGACCTGGTTCTCTTCGCTGTCGGCGTCATCCTCATCCGCAGCCTGCTCGGCTTCATTGAAGATGCGATCAATGTGCTTTTCGCTGCGGGGCGCAAAACGATGCAGCCGTGCCAGCGCCAGCTCTTCCTCGAGTTTGACGACGCGCTGCGAGAGCGCTTCCTTCTCGGCTTTCAGCGCGGCGATTTCGGCAGCATTGGCCGCCAATTGCGCCATCAGCTCTGCAACGCTCGGTTCGCCGGAATCTGAACCGTCCCGCCGCGTCAACCGCAGAATTCGCTGCCGTCAGCCAGCAAATTGATATTGCCGTACCGGGTGGCGAACCATCGCATCGATATCGATGCCGTCGAGGATCCAGTGCAATTGTTCGGTCGTAAGCGTGACCACCGGCACCTCACGGCGCGGCCATCGGAACTTGTCCTCGGTCAACCGCTTCAGCACCAGCACAAAGCCCGATCGATCGAAGAACAGGAGCTTCATCCGGTCGCGACGGCGATTGCAGAAAGCAAAAACCGCAGGCGCAAACGGATCGAGTGCCATCGTCTCCTGAACCAGAACCGCAAGGCTATTGATGCCAGCCCGAAAGTCGATCGGTTCGCGATGCAGGTAGACCTTGATATCAGCGCTCAGTCTGAACATGACCCAACGCCCCGATTACCGCCGCCACCGCTCGCACATCACTGCATTCCAGCGTCAGCTGCACTCCGTTCGGCAGCGACGCGTTCACCTTGGCCGGAGATGAAAGCTGGTTTGACCCATCCGGCGCCGGCAGCCTCACGCTGGGAGTACTGCGCCGCAAGTCCACTGGACGACCACCGTCCTGCCGAGACACGACCCCCGCCGCAGCCGCTTCCAAGTGAACCGGAATAAACGCCGGCGTGGAAGCCGGTGGCAACCCGTCCGTCTTCGCTAGACGGTGCTGGCGTATCCACTTCCAAAGAAGGTTCGCATTGACCCCATGAGCTAATGCGAGCTGAGCAACCGACGCACCGGGCTGCAAACAGCTTTCGATGAGACGGGCCTTCGATACGCCATCAAACGCCCGTCGCCCACTCGGATGCACAACCGTCACCCGCAGCTTCTGCCCATCACTTTCCTCACCTGGTGTCCACCTCTTTTCTGGTGGACACCTCATGCCTCAGCACACTCAACAACAAAAGGTGCGGGGAAATTCGCGCTTACGGTGGGTCGGCTCATCGCCTCACACAAAGCTTCCGCGTCCACCGCGTCGTTCTTGCCGCGTTTTACATAAGGCTTCGCAAGCTGAGGCGTGATCAATTTCACCTCATGACCGAACGACCTTAACAGCCTCGCCCAACGATGAGAGCCACCACAGGCTTTGAGTGCGATAGTAGTCGGCGGCGTTTTCTCAGGCTCTATGATCTCCGGGGCAAACGCCCAATATTACGGGCTGGCGATCGCCGTGCTGGTGTTGCCGTGTCTGCCGCTGGCGCAACATCATCATTGGCAGCAGTGGGAATATCGCTGAGATCACCCAGATCAAACGCCGCCTGCGTCGGGTCGAGCACCGTCATCTTCTCGGATTTCGGGCCAAAAAGCTGCCCTTCCAGGAAGGCGACACGCTTGAGGCCGGCATTCTCCTCGACGAGCGAGAGAATAATCCGGGTCAATTGCCCAGCATCCTGAGGCAAGGGATAGAAAGCGGCAAGAGCTGGCTCGGAATGTTCTCTGATTTGTCGGATCCGCGACACCCCAGTTTTCGGCCGGCTTTCCGCTAACTCTTATGTACCCAGTTGAATAATAAACAATATTTTCTGCGGCCCATTTCTTCCCGGTTGGCACGACTTTTGAGTCTCTCGCGTTGCGTATATGCGTTGGTGGCTCCAAGCGTCTCAGAAGGGAGCCGCCACGTGTTGGACCTTCTGATCGGCTGTGCGATCCCAACCGATTCAGCTCCCGCAGCAACGCAATGCCCCGATGTGCAAACCAGCTGGTGCCCCGCGACATATTTAGTAGTCGCATGTGTATAGGCAGGAGACCGCA
>NZ_JABEPH010000390.1:0-5254 GCF_013004495.1 Rhizobium sp. SEMIA 4085 | reverse complement strand
CGAGAAAAAGGCCGACCTGTCGAGAACGTAGGGAACCGAGGCAGGCTGCGCCACAAAGAAACACATCATCACATCGATAAATGCCGGCAAGGAATATTTCAGCAGCTGGTCTAACGATGTAAAATTTGACGGCGAGCCGGTAATTCGCATGTCGGATCTGGCCACCAACAACCACGGCTCTCCGATTTCTAATACCGTGACGTGGCCGCACATCGCTAAGATCAATGTCAAAGGCGTAGACTGTGTTCAGGTTCTGAATGATCTGGGGATTATGGTGCATCCCTACCGCGACCGGGAGAAAAAGGGCCGATGCAAGAAAGGTAAACAACAGTCAGATCACCTGCTGCAGAATGCGTGCGTCAACCAAAAGCGAAGAGGTCCGGCCGCGCCCGGCTTTGGAGGATATGATTTGGACGATGCGCCGTGCATTTGTTTGAACGACGGCACCAAAACAAGGACCCAGCATGGTATAAAATCGGCGTTGCAAAATGACTGGGCAACCAAGCTAAGGGGCGACGGAAAAGTCAAGGTCAGCTACAAAGAAGCGCGCGACGAAAATCTAAAATTCACTGCCGCAGGACACGAGGGAATTCGCAACAGTCCGGAGGCGCTTAAATGCTTGAAAGCAATCATCGACGAGTACTTCATGCGGATTACTGGTGCGTCAAGTGTGGAAGAGCTGGAGAAGCAAGACTGCCGCGTACCAGGCCCACGCAAGAAGCGCGCCCGGAAGAGCAAGGGGAAGAAGAAATCCAAATAGGTTAGACATGCCAGATGATGATTCTACGACAACCTGCCACACGGCAGTTCCTCTAGACAACGGCGATGTGGTTGGCCTGATGGTTACCACAGATGGCGAGTATTTCGTTTCCAGCCTCATGCTCCTGGAGAATTTTCCGGACGGCGACGAATTGGAATTGGCTGACGAGCACCGCCTCGTCGCCGACTTCGATATGATCGCGCCCGATCATTTTATCCTCGCGGAAGGAACGGGAAAAGTCATCGAAGTTCGAAATGGCCGCGTGACTCAGACAGCCGACCTCAAGACAATCTTTACTGGTGTCCATCGCGCCATAGATGGTCGCATATATGCATTTGGTTTTAACGGGAGCGTTTATCAACGCGACGGCATCACTTGGCGGGCCCTACCGAAATTGCGCAGCAACGTGTTGTGCGTGCGCGCCAGTCCTGCTGGCATCGTCTACGCTTGCGGCACCGATGGGCTATTTGCAAGCTTCGATGGGTCGGATTGGACAGCGTTTGACTTGAGCACGAATGTGGATCTGCAATCCTTGCTGGTCCTTGATGATGGAAGTGTCCTTCTTTGCGGCATGTCTGATTTTGCGGGCGTCTGGGCGGCCGAGAGGTGGGTGCAATGGGACGTACCCTCATCTGACTACTATGACCTCGCCTTGTTTAAGGGAAGGATCTTTGTCGGGGCAGGCTCCGAGGGGCTCATGGTTGTCGAAGGGAGTACCTTTAAAGTATCGAAAGCGAACGTCTTTTCGTACAGCTTGCGAGCCAGTGCCCGGCACTTAGCGATCGCCGGCAACAATGAAATTGTCCGATATGATGGTAAGTCGTACCCGTGCCTTGAATTCAACTATGACTTGGAGGACGAGTAGAGAGCTTATACCAGCAGGCCGATGCCGCGCTCCAAAGAGGCGGCAAAATTCGCCGGTGCGGTAAGGATCGCGATTCCCGACGCACCCGGTGAGCTTCCACCCACTCGGGGCGTTGCCGGGAGCCTTCTCGTGGCATTGGCGGCGATATCGTATAAGTTTTGTTCAGAGGTCGTGTTGCCTTGTGCATTGGTCTGCAGCCGATTCAGCCGAGTGTGACCGCCAAATACGCCCTCACCTTTTCCACATCGAGCTCCACGATCCGCCACGCCTTCTTCACCGAAAGCATCCTCACCACAAACAGCTCCCCTGATTCCGGAAACTCGGCGTACCGCTCCTTGGCAATTTGCTGGCCCGCCTCCCCCGCCACCCGTAGCCCGTCGAGATGCGCCTCGAGGCGCTCGACCAAGCGCGCAAGGCGCTCGTCATCCATGTCAGGGTTTTCGTTCGGATGAAGCAGGTGGTAGTCGTAGACCGTCCACAGGAATGCCGCCATCTCGGCATGCTGGCGGACGATTTCGCGAAGAACAGGCGCGGATGGCATCAGTTGAGGTTCACCGATCCGCCACGAATGCGATTTGCGGCGCTGGCGTGGCTGGTCACATAGGTGCCGCGAATGGTGATATGGCCGTCCTTTTCCATAATGATCGTCGCCTTGCCGCAACGAAGCTCGATGCGCTCCTCTCCAGTGATCCGCACGCGCTCTCCATCACGAATGACATTTGGCGTCGAAGATTTGCGCGCCGGCTCCACGATTCGGCCGACGATCAGCGGTCGCGTCGCGTCTCCACCCTCGAAGAGCAGCGCGACTTCGGCACCGATCATTGCTGATGTGAGGTCGGCTAAGCTTCGTGCGGGCAATGCAGTATCCCGGGGGTTGCCGGGAAAGACCACCAGTGGCGCGCCTGCCTCGAAACCCAGCAACACGCCGATCACCACTCCTTCGATACGTTCCCGTGTGTCGAACATCTGAAAACCCCTCAATTATGACTGATCTTGCTGCCCTTCCAAACGACCTCACCGGACGCCTTGCCGTTGAACTTGCCCGTGGCCCTGACCGAAATATCCTTGCCTTCGATCGAGATCGTGCCATCCTTCTTCATTGCAATGGCTGCCGAGCCGCACTTGATGACGATCGAGTCGCCGGCTTCGATCAGCAGATCTTTTCCGATCTTGATCACGCCGTCCTCACCCACCTCGACCGCGCTGCCCTTGGCGATCTTCACCGCCCGGGCCCCTCCGATCTCGGTTGCATCGTCCTCGCCGATCTTTGCGCTACGGCCCTTGCCGATCTCGCTCGTCTGTCCGCCGCCAATCTCGATGCTCTGGTCAGCGCCGATCTCCCAGCTGTCGGATGTACCGATGTCATGGCTCTGGCTGATACCGACGCTGACCGATCGCGACGCGCCGATGGAGTTCATCTGTGCCGCCCCGACCGATCGGGCTTCAGAGGCCCCAACCGTATCGATCCGGCCCGCACCCACGGTGACCGTCTGGACGATGCCAACAGTCTGGGTGTGGTTGGAACCAATGGTCTCGGTGGAATTCGCGCCGATTTCGATCGTCTCGTCCGCGCCGACGGTGAGAGAGCGGTTGATACCCACCGTCTCGGTATCGTTGGAGCCGATGTTGACGGTGCGGTCGACGCCCACTTTGGTCGTCTTGTTGTTGCCGACGTCCTCGTCGAGGTTCACCCCGACAGAGTGCTTGGCATTGTTGTCGATGCGGTCCGCTTGGTCGTGCTGGACCAGCTTGCTGCGGTCGTTCTTGATCAGCAGGTTGTGGTCCTTCTGCGCCTGGAAATAGACCTCTTCCGATCCCGCCTTGTCCTCGAAACGCAGTTCGTTCCAACCTCCGCCGCCAGGCGAGGAATTCGTCTTCAACCCGGACTGGGTGGCATTTCCCGGCAGCTCATAGGGAGGCATCTCCTTGCCGTTATAGACCCTGCCGGTGATGATCGGTCGGTCGGGATCTCCCTCGAGGAAATCGACGATAACCTCCTGGCCGATGCGGGGGATCTGGATGAAGCCCCAGCCCCCACCCGCCCAGGTTTGCGAGACCCGCACGAAGCAGGAACTGTTCTGGTCCTTCTTGCCGAGGCGGTCCCAGTGAAACTGCACCTTCACTCGCGCATATTTGTCCGTGAAGATTTCCTCGCCCGAAGGGCCGACCACCGTCGCGGTTTGCGGACCCCGCATGATCGGCCGACGCGTGGTGCGCGGCGGCCGGTAAGTAGCGGAAGTCGGCGCGATCTGGAGCGTCGCGCGAAAGCTTTCTTCCTCTGCATAAACGGCGGGGCGGTAGCCTGGGTCAAACAGGCGGTAGTCGGCGCGCAGGACGACATGCTCCGTGTTCTGATCCTTGCGCGGGAAATTTTCCAGTTTGAAGTTGCAGCCCGAAGCGAGCCCCCGCACGGTGCCGGCGGCGGCGATGCGCTGATGGGCTGCCTGAATTTCCTCGCGCCGCACCACGGCGACGGTATCACCGCGTCCCACTGTTAGATGGGCGCCGGGATGGCGATAATACTCTCCCTGCGATTGCGCGTGAGCAAACGGCTGCGCCGACTGCGCCATCAGGTCGGCGCCGGGCTTGGTGAAATCGTAATCCGTGTGGGCATAGGTGCCCGGCTGGACGGAACTGGTTAACACCCACTCCGTGATATATTCCTGGTCTCGGCGCAGTGGTTCTCCTTCGGCGCGGAACTTGACCGTCGCATAACCCGGCGCAGGCTTCAGCTTGTTCATGGCGTCGGCAAGTATGAGGGTGTGTTCTCCCTCGCCATATTCGAAGAAGTACATGATGCCTTCATGCTCGAGCAGCCGCTGCACGAAGTCCAGGTCGGTTTCGTCATACTGCACGCAGTATTCCCGTGCCTCGTAGGCACCCTGCAGCCGCTTCTCGAACTTGGCGGGCTTATATTTCGAGAATATCTGCTCGACGATCTCCACCACATTCATGTTCTGGAAGATGCGACAGTCGGTGGTGTTACCCAGCAGCCAAAGCCAAGGCCGCAGCTCCGCCTCGTAATAGGCAAACCCTTCTTCGATGCGGGTCAGGCGAAAGTCTGAAACGAGGCCGCTGAACCACCGCTTCGGGTCTCCTGCCTCCCCCTCAACCGAAATTGGCTTTCCAAGAAGCCTCAGGGCGTCGACGTTCGCGTCGGGGCTGATAAAACCGACGGTGAAGGCAAAACACCTGCTGATCTCGTCATGGCCGATAAGGTGCGTGAAGGTCAGCGTCGCTGGTCCAAGCGGCGTCTGGACGGTTGTCTTGCGTTGTTCGTCCATGCGGAGAGTGCCCCTGTCTCGTGACGCCGGCAGTCCTGGATCATGAACTTACCATAAAGACCCACCACCTCGAAAGACGCATGGCTATTGCACCGGGTCTATCTTCTGCGGGCAAATGATCCGGCGATAAATGCATCGGCCTGGACACGCAAAGCCATTTTTGGAGTGGCTTCCTCTAGGTTTGATCCTTTTTCCCCCATGCGAAGTTGCAAAGATTGCATTACTATGGAGGCATTATTCTTGCCGCTCATCAGGCCAACGAAGTCAACAAGCTGGGTTTACCTGCCATGATGCAAAGAAGTTCCTACTTTCGGCCGAAATGGAGCTTCTTGGTTCCGCTGTTGG
>NZ_JABEPH010000389.1:0-5254 GCF_013004495.1 Rhizobium sp. SEMIA 4085 | reverse complement strand
CCATGGAAGAAAAGCTGCGCTTCGCCATCCGCGAAGGCGGCCGCACCGTCGGCGCCGGTATCGTTGCATCGATCGTCGAGTAATCTTTTAGGCAAGCGGCCCCAGGGCCGCTTGCTTATGACATAAAAATGTAGCAAATGGCGCGCGAGCGCGATTTGCGTCTGCTTCGGCTTCGAGGCAGGCAATGAACAGACAAGGTGGGCCTTAAGGCCTGGAGACTGGAAAGGGACATCGTTTTCGGTGTCCCCTTCGATCTTTGAAACCGGTGGTCCGCCTTAGGAAAAGAAGAACAGCCCGTGCCGTTTTGTTGGCACGCGAAGAACAAACACAAGGATAACGTCGAATGAACGGCCAAAATATCCGCATTCGCCTGAAGGCGTTCGATCACCGAATTCTCGATGCTTCCACGCGCGAGATTGTGTCGACGGCGAAGCGCACCGGAGCTAGTGTCCGGGGCCCCGTTCCGCTTCCGACCCGCATCGAGAAGTTTACGGTCAACCGGTCCCCGCACATCGACAAGAAGAGCCGCGAGCAGTTCGAGATGCGCACGCATAAGCGCCTCCTCGACATCGTAGACCCGACCCCGCAGACGGTGGACGCGCTGATGAAGCTCGATCTCGCCGCCGGTGTCGATGTTGAGATCAAGCTCTGAGCCTGGCTCGAGCGGATTTGGAAGGATTGAACCGATGCGTTCAGGTGTGATTGCACAGAAGGTGGGAATGACCCGCGTCTACAACGACGCCGGCGAGCATGTCCCGGTAACGGTATTGCGTATGGAAGGCTGCCAGGTCGTTTCTACGCGCACTGTGGAAAAGAATGGCTATACCGCAGTTCAGCTCGGTGCTGGCCAGGCGAAGGTTAAGAACACGTCCAAGGCGATGCGCGGCAACTTTGCCGTCGCCAACGTCGAGCCGAAGGCCAAACTCGCAGAATTCCGCGTTTCGGAAGACAACCTGCTCGAGGTCGGCACCGAGCTCAAGGCTGGTCACTTCGCTGCAGGTCAGCTCGTCGACGTGACGGGTACGACAATCGGTAAGGGCTTTGCCGGCGCCATGAAGCGCCACGGCTTCGGCGGTCTGCGCGCCACGCACGGTGTGTCCGTTTCGCACCGTTCGCATGGTTCGACGGGTTCGCGTCAGGATCCAGGCAAGGTTTTCAAGAACAAGAAGATGGCTGGTCACATGGGCCAGACGCGCGTAACGACTCAGAACCTGGAAGTAGTTTCGACCGATGAAGATCGCGGTCTGATCCTGATCAAGGGTGCAGTACCCGGTTCCAAGGGTGCCTGGATCATCGTGCGCGATGCCGTCAAGTCGGCAGCGAAGTAAGGAGCCGGACCAATGGAATTCAACGTCAAGACCCTCGAGGGAAAAGACGCAGGGAAGGTTTCTCTCTCTGACGCGATTTTCGGCCTCGAGCCCCGCGAAGACATTCTTGCCCGCGTCATCCGCTGGCAGCTTGCCAAGAAGCAGCAGGGCACGCACCAGGCAAAGGGCCGCGCGGACGTTTCGCGCACCGGCGCCAAGATGTACAAGCAGAAGGGTACGGGCCGGGCTCGTCACCATTCTGCTCGCGCTCCGCAGTTCCGCGGCGGTGGTAAGGCTCACGGCCCGGTCGCACGAAGCCACGAGCACGACCTTCCGAAGAAGGTTCGCGCTCTCGGCCTGCGCCACGCTCTGTCGGCCAAGTTCAAGTCCGAGGACGTCATCGTCATCGACAATCTGGTCGCTGCTGAAGCAAAGACCAAGGCTCTCGCATCCGTTTTTGAGACGCTGGGCCTGACCAATGCGCTCTTCATCGGCGGCGCTGAGCTTGACGGCAACTTCAAGCTTGCAGCAAAGAACATCCCGAACATCGATGTTCTGCCGATCCAGGGCATCAACGTTTACGACATCGTGCGCCGCGGCAAGCTCGTGCTTTCCAAGGCTGCCGTTGAAGCTCTAGAGGAGCGTTTCAAGTGACCGATCTTCGCCACTACGATGTGATCGTCTCGCCGGCGATCACCGAAAAGTCCACGCTGGTATCGGAAAACAACCAGGTTGTTTTCAACGTCGCCAAGGCGGCCACGAAGCCGGAAATCAAGGCTGCAGTCGAGGCGCTCTTCGGCGTCAAGGTCACGGCCGTCAACACTCTGCTCCGCAAGGGCAAGACCAAGCGTTTCCGCGGTTTTGTAGGCAAGCAGAAGGACGTGAAGAAGGCTGTCGTGACGCTGGCTGAAGGCCAGACGATCGACGTCTCCACCGGTCTCTGAGGAATAAGAAAATGGCATTGAAAACATTCAATCCTACGACCCCGAGCCAGCGCCAGCTCGTCATCGTTGACCGTTCTGGCCTGTGGAAGGGCAAGCCGGTCAAGGTGCTGACGGAAGGCCTGACCTCCAAGGGTGGCCGCAACAACGCCGGCCGCATTACGGTCCGCTTCCAGGGCGGCGGTCATAAGCGCACCTATCGTCTCGTCGACTTCAAGCGCCGCAAGTTTGACGTCGAGGGCACGGTCCAGCGTATCGAATATGACCCGAACCGCACGGCATACATCGCGCTCGTAACCTACACGGACGGCGAACAGGCCTACATCCTCGCTCCGCAGCGCCTCGCTGCCGGCGACAAGGTCATCGCTTCCGACAAGGCCGTCGACGTGAAGCCGGGCAACACCATGCCGCTTCAGTTCATCCCGGTCGGCTCCATCATCCACAACGTGGAAATGAAGCCGGGCAAGGGCGGTCAGATCGCACGTTCGGCTGGCGGTTACGCACAGCTCGTCGGCCGCGACCAGGGCATGGCGATCCTTCGCCTGAACTCGGGCGAGCAGCGCCTTGTCCACGGCACCTGCCTGGCGACGATCGGTGCCGTTTCCAACCCGGACCACGGCAACATCAATGATGGCAAGGCCGGCCGTTCGCGCTGGCGTGGCAAGAAGCCGCACAACCGCGGCGTCGTCATGAACCCGGTCGACCATCCGCACGGCGGTGGTGAAGGCCGCACCTCGGGTGGCCGTCATCCGGTCACCCCGTGGGGCAAGCCGACCAAGGGCAAGCGCACCCGGTCGAACAAGTCGACCGACAAGATGATCATGCGCTCGCGTCATCAGCGTAAGAAGTAAGAGAGGAAGTCTCCAATGGCTCGTTCAGTATGGAAAGGTCCGTTCGTTGACGGCTATCTTCTCAAGAAGGCTGAGAAGGTTCGTGAAGGCGGACGTGCAGAAGTAATCAAGATCTGGAGCCGTCGCTCCACGATCCTGCCGCAATTCGTCGGTCTCACCTTCGGCGTCTACAATGGCAGCAAGCATGTTCCGGTCAGCGTCAATGAAGACATGGTCGGTCACAAATTCGGTGAATTCTCTCCGACCCGGACCTATTACGGTCACGGTGCGGACAAGAAGGCAAAGAGGAAGTAACAATGGGCAAGGCAAAAGCCGAACGCCGGCTGAAGGACAACGAGGCGCAAGCAGTCGCCCGCACGCTCCGCGTCAGCCCACAGAAGCTCAACCTGGTTGCTGCGGCCATCCGCGGCAAGAAGGTTGACCGCGCACTCGCTGAGCTGGAGTTCTCCCGCAAGCGCATCGCAGGCGCCGTCAAGAAGACGCTCGAATCTGCGATCGCCAACGCCGAGAACAACCACGATCTCGACGTCGACTCGCTGGTCGTAGCAGAAGCCTATGTCGGCAAGTCGATCGTCATGAAGCGCTTCCACGCTCGTGGCCGCGGCCGTGCATCTCGCATCGAGAAGCCGTTCGCCCACCTGACGATCGTCGTCCGCGAAGTGCAGGCACAAGAGGAGGCCGCATAATGGGTCAGAAAATCAATCCAATCGGTTTCCGTCTTGGCATCAACCGCACCTGGGATAGCCGCTGGTTCGCGGACAATGCCGAGTACGGTCAGCTCCTGCACGAAGACCTGAAGATGCGCAAGTTCGTCATGAGCGAACTGAAGCAGGCTGGTATTGCAAAGGTCGTCATCGAGCGTCCGCACAAGAAGTGCCGCGTCACGATCCACTCGGCTCGCCCGGGTCTGATCATCGGCAAGAAGGGTGCAGACATCGACAAGCTTCGCAAGAAGCTGTCGGACATGACGAACTCCGAAACGCACCTCAACATCGTCGAAGTGCGCAAGCCGGAAGTCGACGCGACGCTCGTCGCACAGTCGATTGCCCAGCAGCTGGAACGCCGCGTGGCTTTCCGCCGCGCCATGAAGCGCGCTGTTCAGTCGGCAATGCGTCTTGGCGCCGAAGGCATCAGGATCACCTGCGCAGGCCGTCTCGGCGGCGCGGAAATCGCTCGTACCGAATGGTACCGCGAAGGCCGCGTTCCGCTGCACACCCTGCGTGCGGACATCGATTACGGTACGGCTGAAGCCGAAACCGCATTCGGCATCTGCGGCATCAAGGTCTGGATCTTCAAGGGCGAAATCCTTGAACACGATCCGCTGGCCTCCGAGCGCCGCGCACTCGAGGGTGACGCTCAGGGTCCGGCAAGCCGTGATCGCGATCGTCGCCGCGACAACGCTTGATAGCGTTGGTGGCAGATAAGTTCGGAGAATAAGAAAATGTTGCAGCCAAAGCGTACCAAGTACCGCAAGCAATTCAAGGGCCGCATCAAGGGCGTCGCCAAGGGTGGTTCCGACCTCGCCTTCGGTGAATTCGGCCTGAAGGCTCAGGAGCCCAACCGCGTCAACGCACGTGAAATCGAAGCGGCCCGCCGCGCGATCACGCGCTACATGAAGCGCGCCGGCCGTGTATGGATCCGCGTGTTCCCGGACGTTCCGGTAACCGCAAAGCCGACCGAAGTCCGCATGGGTAAGGGTAAGGGTTCTGTCGAATATTGGGCATGCAAGGTCAAGCCTGGCCGCATGATGTTCGAGATCGACGGCGTCACCGAAGAAATCGCCCGCGAGGCGCTTCGTCTCGGCTCGGCCAAGCTCTCGGTCAAGACGCGCTTCGTTCAGCGCATTGCAGAGTAAGGAGAGGCAGATGAAAGCCGAAGAAGTCCGCGGCCTCACGGCCGATCAGCTCAAGGACAAGCTCGCCAACCTCAAGAAGGAGCAGTTCAACCTGCGCTTCCAGAAGGCAACCGGCCAGCTCGAAAAGTCCTCGCGCATCAACGAAGTCCGCAAGGACATCGCCCGCGTGAAAACCATTGCCCGCCAGAAGGCGGCAGAAGCAAAGGCGTAAAGGAAAAATAACATGCCGAAGCGCATTCTGCAGGGCGTTGTCGTTGGCGACAAGAACGAGAAGACTGTCGGAGTTCGCGTTGATCGCCG
>NZ_JABEPH010000388.1:0-5262 GCF_013004495.1 Rhizobium sp. SEMIA 4085 | reverse complement strand
GGGGACGGTAATGCCCCTGCGGGCCGCCGCCTCGACGTCGATGTGGTCGGTGCCGTTCGAAAAGCTCGCTATCAGCTTCATTTGCGGCCCGGACTGCTCGATAAGAGCGGCATCGATGCGGTCCGTCACCGTCGGCACCAGGACCTCGGCTGTCTTTACGGCCTCGATGAGTTCAGAGGCGGAGCGTGGCGAATCATCGATATTGAGCTCGGCGTCGAAAAGTTCCCGCATGCGGGTTTCCACCGCATCCGGCAGTTTCCGGGTGATGTAAACCTTCGGTTTTTTCTTTGATGTCATCGCGGCCGGCCATGCCTTGTTCAGAGGTCTTTAACCAAGACGGGGGATAATTTTCCCGTCTCGGGCATTTTCTACCAGACCCACACGCGAAGACAAACAAAACTCGCGGGTAGCGTTAGGTGAATGTCAAAGCCCGGCGGCAAGCAGGCTGGATCTGCTGGCGTACTTGAGCGAACGGAAATCTCCATGCGTGGAAAATATTTGAAGGTCTGCCTCGTCTTTGCGGTTGGTCTGATGTTTGCGGGGGAAGCCGTCGAACCCGCATATGCGCAGGTGGCAAAGGGCCCGAGCGGCCTGCCGCTTCCACGGTTCGTCTCGCTGAAGTCCAAGCGCGTCAATCTGCGCATCGGCCCGGGAACGGATTATGCCGCGTCGTGGATGTATCTGAAAGCCGGCCTGCCGGTCGAAATCATCCAGGAATACGACAACTGGCGCCGTATCCGCGATGCGGATGGCACGGAAGGGTGGGTCAACCAATCCCTGCTGTCGGGCCAGCGCGCGGCGATTGCCGCACCGTGGATGAAGGGCAAGGGCAAGTTCGTCTATGTCAACATGCGCCGTGAGCCGCAGTCGTCAGCGACCGTGGTTGCCAAGCTGGAGCCGGGTGTGATGATCCATATCGCCGAATGCAATGGCGATTGGTGTCATGCCGAAGCCGACAGCGCCGAAGGTTGGGTGGCGCAGTCGGAAATCTGGGGCGCTTACCCGGGCGAAGCTTTCAAATAAGCTGCGCGTCGCGGGCGGCTTCGGAAAGCGATCTCATCGGCCGCGGTCCGATCTGCTGAATGACGATCCCAGCAGCAAGGCAGCCAAGCTTGCCGCAATCTTCCAGCGTCCGTCCCTGCGTGTAACCATAGAGGAAACCTGAAGCGAAGAGGTCGCCGGCACCGGTCGTATCGACCACTTCCTTGATGCGGATCGCATCGACATACCAGCGCTCGTTGCCCTTCAGCATCACGGCGCCGTTTTCGCTCATCGTCACGGCCGCGATCTTGCAATCCTTGGCGATCTTGTTGAGCGCCACCTCGAAATCGTCCGTCTCATAGAGCGCGAGTACTTCCTGCCGGTTGGCAAACACGATGTCGACAGTGCCGGAGCGCATGAGGTCGAGGAACTCCGCGCGGTAGCGATCGACGCAGAAGCTGTCCGAAAGCGTCATGGAGACTTCGCGGCCGTTCTCATGGGCGATGCGGGCGCATTCGCGGATCGCTTCCTTGGCGCGCGGCGGATCCCAGAGATAGCCTTCGAAGTACGTCACCTTGGCTTGTGCCACGACCTCGGGCTCGACATCCTCCGGGCCGAGTTCGACGCAGGCGCCGAGATAGGTATTCATCGAGCGTTCGCCGTCATCCGTGACGAAGATCATCGAGCGCGCGGTCGGTGGGAACGTGCCCTTTGGTTTCGTCTGGTAATGTACGCCCTGTGCCCGGATGTCGTGGGCGAAAATCTCGCCGAGCTGATCCTCCGCTACCTTGCCGAAATAGGCGGCCCTGCCGCCGAGGCTTGCAACGCCCGCTGCCGTATTGCCGGCGCTGCCGCCTGAAGCTTCGAGTGCCGGCCCCATGCGCGAATAGAGAAGTTCGGCGCGGGCGGCATCGATAAGGTTCATCGCCGCCTTTGTGATGTTGTTGTCAATGAGGAACTGGTCGTTGCAGCGCGCGATGATATCGACGATGGCGTTGCCGACAGTCAGAACATCGAATTTTGTCATGAAAGGGAAGGTTCCGGATTAGATGATAGCCGGGATCCGGTCTTACCGGAATTTCCGGGCTTTGGAAGAAAAAACGCCGCCAACGGCCCATTTCTTCGCACATGCCGTCGATCCGTCATGCCGTTGTCACCTTGAGCTTTTAGACACGATCACAAGCAGGCCGGCATGAGCAGCCTTTGGGTTGCGGCCGGATGAGAAGGGGATGATGCCCTTCGCCTCTACCGGAGCAGGCGCTGACCACGGATGAACTGGCAGCACCGGAACCGGGTGTCCGGCCAGTCCGGATGCGGAAAAGCGGGCAGTGCCCGCTTTTTTTGTTTCTGTGGTCCGGTTCTTTGCGCGCCGCTTTTGCCAATCCATTTGTCAACGAAGAAGTTTTGCTGCTAGAGCAGGGTATCCCCGCGCAAGGCATCCCTCCGCATGATAGCCATCATTTTTGACGTCCTTCCCATCTTCATCATGATTCTGATCGGCTGGCTGATCGTCAAAACTGGACTGATGAAGGCAGATGTCGGCGACGCCTTGAGCGATTTCGTTTTCAAGATTGCCGTCCCACTGCTCCTTTTCCGCACGATTGCCGAAGCGGATTTTCATGGCGCTTCGCCGTTTCGTCTCTGGATCGCTTATTTCTCCGGCGTTGCGGTGACCTGGACGGCGGGCCATATCGCAGCGACCCGTCTTTTTGGCCGGGATGATCGCATCGGCGTGCTTGCCGGCGTTTCGTCGGCATTCGCCAATACGATCTTCGTCGGTCTGCCGCTTGTTCAACGCACGGTCGGCGATGAGGGCCTTGTGCCGCTTTCCATCCTCATCGCCGTGCATCTGCCGGTCATGATGGTCATCGGCACGATCATGATGGAGCGGGCGGAGCGGAAGATTGCGGGCAAAGGCGAACGCAGCATGCTGAAACTCTTTCGCCAGATTGGTCTCAACCTTGTTCGCAATCCGCTCGTTATCGGCCTTGTCGCAGGTGCCGCGGTTCACCTTGCAGGTGTTCCAATGCCGCTGCCGGTGGCGTCCATTGTCGACCAACTGGCGGGCGTTGCCGGGCCTGTGGCCCTGGTCTCTCTGGGCATGGCGCTCGAGAAGTATGGCGTTTCCGGCAATGTCGGCATTGCCAGCGTCACATCTGCCTTCAAACTGGTGTTGCTTCCATGCTGCGTCTGGGCCGCAAGCCATCTGGTTGGATTGACCGGCAGTTGGACCGCGGCGCTGGTGCTGATCGCCGCTGTTCCCACCGGTGTCAACGCCTGGCTGATCGCCAACCGTTTCGGCGTCGGCCACAGCCTCGCGGCCTCCACCATCACGGTCACGACGGCACTCGGCGCCATTTCGGTTTCGCTCTGGGCCTCCCTGCTCGGCGCCTGATCGCAACAAAAAAGCCCGGCGTCGGCCGGGCTTGCGATTTCGTCGGAAAGCTTTGCACGATTACTGCGTAACGGTGTCGGGCGCGTTCGGATCCGGCAACGGAACCGGTGCGTCTGCCAGCGTGTGCAAGTAAAGGATCACGTTCGCGCGGTCCTGTTCCTTCGGCAGACCGGCAAAGCCCATGGCCGTGCCCGGAACCTGCTTTTTCGGGGCCAGCAGGAAGTGGTTCAGGTGATCGAAGGTCCACTTTTCGCTGCCGCCCTTGGAGAAATCCTTCATGGGGGAGGAATAGGCGAAGCCCTCAAGCGAAGCGATCGGACGAGCGACGAGACCATAGAGGGTCGAGCCGACTTTGTTTGGCCCTCCCTTGGTCACGTCATGACAGGACTGACACTTCTTGAATACCGTTTCGCCGGCCTTGGCATCGGCGCTGGCAAGAAGCTTGGCGATCGGAACCACAGCTGCTGCAGGTGCAGCCTCGCCACCGCCGGCAGCGGGTGCCTCTTGCGCAACGATGGCGAAACCTTCCTTCTCCGGCGCTTCGGAGTGGAAGATCCCTTCGGACGCGATCGACACCGACATCAGGACGAAAATCGTTCCGAGCAGCGCCCCAACGCCCATATTGACATAAGAATTCATCTGCAATGCTCCCCGTGCAGTCGGCAGACCCTGAATAGTCCCCTTCTTGAAATCGCGCGGAACCTATGTCTTTTGGCAGTTCGTTGCAACTGTCTAAATGGTCTTGTACGTGAGCCTTTTTGACACTTTCCCGCCTGGAATAGAAGGTCCGAACGATGACTGCTTCAAATTTAGATGACGTGCTGGTTCTGATCCCCGCCCGCATGGCGTCCACCCGCCTTCCCGGCAAGCCGCTGGCCGATATTTGCGGATTGCCGATGATCGTCCAGGTGGCATTGCGGGCGAAGGAAGCGGAGATCGGCCGCGTCGTCATCGCGGTCGACGACGAGGAGGTTTTCGAGGCGGTTTCGAAGGCCGGCTTTGAAGTCGTTATGACCCGCAAAGATCATCAATCCGGCTCCGATCGCATTTTCGAGGCCTTGCACAAGGTCGACCCGGACGCGCGCGCCAGGATCGTCGTCAACGTCCAAGGTGATCTACCGACCATCGATCCCGAAACGATCCGCGCTGCATTGCGCCCGTTGGATGAGGAGACCGTCGACATCGCGACGCTCACCGTCGAGATCACTGATGAGGAAGAGAGGACCAATCCGAATGTTGTCAAGGTCGTGGGGTCTCCGCTCTCCGAAACGCGTCTTCATGCGCTCTATTTCACCCGCGCGACAGCACCCTATGGCCAAGGGCCGCTCTATCACCATATCGGCCTCTATGCCTATCGCCGGGCTGTGCTCGAGAAATTCGTCTCGCTCGGACCGTCGGCCCTTGAGAAGCGCGAATCCTTGGAGCAGCTTCGCGCGCTCGAAGCCGGCATGCGCATAGACGTGGAGATCGTTAAAACCGTTCCGCTTGGGGTCGATACGCCGGCCGATCTCGAAAAAGCCCGGCGCATACTCTCGGCAAGGAAGGCATGAAGGACATCGTCATGAACATCAAGACCAATCGAATCTCGTTTCAAGGCGAATTCGGCGCGAATTCCGACATGGCCTGCCGTGACATGTTCCCGACAATGGAGCCGTTGCCTTGCCAGACATTTGAAGACGCCTTCATGGCGGTCGACAACGGTGATGCCGATATTGCGATGATCCCGATTGAAAACACGATCGCGGGCCGAGTCGCCGATATCCATCACCTCCTGCCGGAGTCGCGGCTGCACATCATCGCCGAATACTTCATGCCGATCCGTTTTCAGCTGATGGTGCTGCCCGGCGTATCGACGGACGAAATACGCACCGTGCACAGCCACATCC
>NZ_JABEPH010000387.1:0-5276 GCF_013004495.1 Rhizobium sp. SEMIA 4085 | reverse complement strand
GTACGGATGCCGTCTGGAATGCCGTTGTCGATGAGGCAGAAGACACGGCCGTTCGCAAGCCGCCTGCCGTCGACCACGTCGAAAGCGCGGATGTGACGCGGTAGGCTTTCGTCATGGCTTGCTGCCGAATCCGCCACATAGAGGATTGTCTCGTTGGGCGAGAAGGCAAGGCCGTTCGGCTGGATGAAATCCGTGGCGACCGCCGCAAGCTCGCCGGTCGTCGGATCGAGCCGGTAGACATTGCGGGTCGGTTGCTCCGGCTCCGCGCGATAACCTTCGTAGTCCGACATGATGCCGTAGGTGGGATCGGTGAACCAGACCGTGCCGTCGGACTTCACCACCACATCGTTCGGCGAATTGAGCCGTGCGCCCTCGAAACGGTCGGCGAGCACGGTGATCGAGCCGTCGACCTCGGTGCGTGTGACGCGGCGCGTACCGTGCTCACAGGAGACGAGCCGTCCCTGCCTGTCGCGCGTATGGCCGTTGGTGAAGTTGGACGATTGCCGATAGACGGACACGCCGCTCTCGGGTGTCCATCGCATCATGCGCTGGTTGGGAATGTCGCTCCACAGGAGTTGGTTCGCATCGTTGAACCAGACGGGGCCCTCCGCCCAGCGGCAGCCGGAATAGAGTTCGTCGAGACCGGCGCTGGTCACGATCATCTGCCGGAAGCGCGGGTCGTGGATTTCGTAGATGTCGGCCTCGGCCATGGCGGTGTTTCCGTTTATCGCATGCCGAACCGGCGACCGCCGGCGAGCATGATGACGCTGATGATGATGAGGCCGGTCATGATGAGGCGGATGCCCGCGCCCAGCCCGTAGGTGTTGAGCATGGAAACGACCAGGAACATGAAAAGCGATGCGCCCCAGATGCCTGGCACGTTGGAATCGCCGCCCGCGACGGCCGTGCCGCCGATGACGACGACGGCGATCGACATCAGGAGATATTCCGAGCCCATGTTGAGCGCTGCGCCGCCGGAGAAGCAGGCGAGCAGATAACCTGCGACTGATGCCAGCACGGCGCAGAAAAGGTAGGTTACGAAGCGCGTGCCGTCGACCGGTATGCCCGCCATGCGCGCGGCCGGCATGCTCTGGCCGATCGCCGAGATCCAGCGCCCGTAGATCGTCTTCTCGAGCAGGAACCAGGCGAGGATCGAGATGAGGAGCGCTACGATCGCCACGTTCGGCGCGCCGAGCGTGTTCGACGTGGTGAACTCTGCAAGCACGCTCGGAGGCTTGATGCGCAATCCCCGATTTGTCCAGATCGCGGCGGACTGCACGATGAAGCTCATGGAAAGCGTCGCGATGATCGGCGGAATGCGCAGCGCCTTGATGAGCGCGTAATTGCAGAGGCCGACGATGAAGCCGATAACGATGACGACAAGAAGGCCAGGCAGGATCATGCTGTTTTCGACATTCATGAGCTTTAGCGCCACCGTGCCGGAAAGCGTCATGGTGGCGGGGACCGAGAGATCGATATTGCCAGGACCAAGCGTGATGACGAACATCTGGCCGATCCCGACGATGACCGAAAAGGCCGCGAAGGTGAGCGCGGCCTGCGACAGGCCGAGCGTGCTGGCGCCGAGCGTCACCATGATCGTCAGGAACCATACGATAAAAGCGGCAAGCCACGACCAGGTCCAGGGTTTGCCGAAAAGGCGGAGCGGGATCATCGGCGTTTCTCCCGCTTCTCGAGGCGGTTCAGCATCAGGCGGAGCGCGAGCACAATGATCAGGATCGCGCCCTGAGCCCCGATCTGCCAGTCCGGCGAGATGCGTAGGAAGGACAGGAACGAGCCGGCGAGCGTCAGCGTCAGCGCGCCGATTACCGCACCGATAGGGGAGACGCGGCCGCCGATGAACTCGCCGCCACCAAGAATCACGCCGGCGATCGACAGCAGCGTGTAGCGCAGCGCGATATTAGCATCGGCTGAGGTGGTCAGGCCGACGAGGGCAATGCCAGCAAGAACCGCGAAAAGGCCGGCAAGGCCATAGGCGGCGGCGCGCGCCCCGACAATCGACCAGCCGGCGCGGTCGACAGAGCGCTGGTTGCCGCCGATGCCGCGGATAAGCACGCCGAGCGAGGACCGCATGACGACGAGATGGGCGAGGGCGGCGACGACGATGCTGGCGACGATAGCCATCGGCGCCAACGGGGGTTTGACGGTCATCAACCAGCGCACCCAGTCCGGTGCCTGCCCGCCCGGTGACGGCAGCAGCAGTACGGCAAGGCCGCCCCAGACGAAGCTCATGCCGAGGGTCACGACGATGGACGGCAGGTTGCGCAGATGGATGACGACACCGAGCGCCGCATATGTCGCGATCGCGCCGGCAAGGATCAGAACGCCGGTCACGGGGGCATCCCGCAGAAAGGTCGCGGTTACGCAGGCGATGAAGCTGACGAAGGTGCCCATCGATAGATCGAGATCGTTCACGGCCATCACGAGCATCTGGGCGATCGTCGCGAGCGCGATGGGCACAGCCAGATTGAACAGCAGGTTGAGCCCCACATAGCTCATGGCGCGGGGCTGCAGCCAGAAGACGGCGGCGAGCAGCATCGTCAGCGACAGGGCGGGAATGGCAAGACGCATGGCGTCGGACGAGAGCCGGAACGTCATGCGGCGACCCCCTCGAAGGAGGCGGCGATAATGTTCGTCTCGTTGACGGCGTCGCCGGCGAGCTCGGCCGCGATACGGCCCTCGCGGAAGACGTAGACGCGGTCGCAGAGGCGGACCTCGTCCATCTCCGTCGAGTACCAGATGAAGGTGCGGCCGTGCGCAGCTTCCTCGCGGATGATTGAGTAGACCTCCTGCTTGGTCCCGATGTCGACGCCGCGCATCGGATCGTCCATCAGGACAATCGGAGCACGCGTCGCAAGTGCGCGCGCGAAGAGTACCTTCTGCTGGTTGCCGCCGGAAAGTGACAGGATGCGGTTGTCCATATCGGGCGTGCGGATCTCGATCCGGCGCTTCCAGTCGGCGCCTTTCGTCCCCTCTTCGCTTGTGAGTATGAGGCCGCGCCGGGACAGGTCGCCGAGCGATGCGATGGAGAAGTTGCGCAGGATGCTCCACAGCTCGAAGACGCCGTTGAGGCGGCGGTCGCCGGCGACGAAGGTGACGAGCGGATCACGCTCAGGCAGCCAGTTGCCGGACTGGGAGGCATGCAGGGCGAGCAGGAGCTCGGTCTGCCCGTGGCCGGCCAGACCCGCCAGTCCAATGATCTCGCCCTTGCGCGCCATGAAGGAAACACCCGCTGCCTGATGAGACAGAATGAGCGGCGCGGCGGACTGTTCGCGCGCCGAGCGCTGCCCGGTCTCCTCTTTCGCAACGGTGCCCATGGCTTCCACGACGCCATGATGGTCGAAGGCGTGTGCCGGACGTTCGGCGACAAGGCGGCCGTCCTTCATGACGACGATGCGATCGGAGGTTTCGAGGATCTCGTGCAGGATATGCGAGATGAAGATGACGGACCCGCCCGCGACAACGAAGCGGCGGACATGGTGGAGCATCTGGCGAGCAAGGCTTGCATCGAGTGACGAGGTCGGTTCGTCGAGGATCACTAGCCGCGGCGCAATGCCGGCGTCGGAAAAGGCCATGGCGATCTCGACCATCTGCCGCTCGGCGATCGAGAGATCTCCCACGGTCCGAGTGCTATCAATGCCATGGCCGGGAAAGACGGCGTCGAGGCTCTTCTCAATGATTATTGCGGCGCGCCTGCGCCAACCAAAGCCACCGAGATCGCGATGCATGATACGGGCGTTCTCGACGATGGAGAGGTTGGGGCAGAGGGAAAGTTCCTGGAAGACACAGCGCACGCCGCGGGCACGTGCGACGTTGATGCCATAGCGCTCCAGCCGCTCGCCGTCGCTCGTGACGCTTCCTTCGTGCGGTGTGAGGCCGCCGTTGATCACGCTGACGATCGTGGACTTGCCCGCTCCATTATGTCCGACGAGCCCGACGCATTCGCCCGGCATGACATGCAGCGTCACGCCGTCGAGTGCCCTGACCGCGCCGAAGCTCACCTTGGCGCCATCGACCGCGATCACGGCCTTCAATACGTCTTTCATGCTGCCCGCCTGCTCGCAAAGAATGCCACGCTGCCATTTGCGGCCGCGCGGCAGTCGCTGGGAGATTTACTTTGCCGACTCGATGACCTTGACTGCATCTTCCTGCGTGTATTCGACATTGGCGACGCCGCCGGCCTGGGTATTGGCGAGGTTCGTTTCGAGATTGTCCTGGTCGATGCGCAGGAAGGGTACGACGAGGTCCTTCTTGACCTCCTTGCCGTCGAGGATCTGCTGGGCGACCCAGAAGGCGAGCGTGGAGACGCCCGGCGCAATGGATACGGACATGGTCTCGTAGCCCTTCGCGTCCTTCTGCTCTTTCCACCACTTCAGTTCGTCTTCGCGGTTGCCCATGATAATGATCGGCATCTTCCGGTCGGTCGCGGCAATCGCCTGGGCCGCGCCATAACCGTCGCCGCCCTGCGTCACCACGCCGACGATGTCGGGTAGGCTTGGCAGGATGCCGGCAACAGCTTTCTGCGCCACGTCCTGCGCCCAGTCTCCATGAACGGAGCCGACCACCTTGAACTGCGGAAACTGCTTGGCGCCCTCATGGATGCCCGCCGAGATCTCATCGTCGACGAAGACACCGGCAAGGCCGCGGATCTCGAGCAAGTTGCCGCCGTCTGGGAGTTTCTTCGACAAGTACTCCACCTGGCTGCGGCCCATTTCCTTGAAGTCGACGGCGATGCGCCAGGCACAGGGTTCTGTGACGATGCCGTCGAAGGAAACGACGGTGATGCCGGCGTCGCAGGCTTCCTTGACTGCGCCGTTTAGCGCCGTCGGCGAGGCGGCGTTCAGCACGATTGCGTCATAGCCCTGCAGGATCATGTTCTGGATCTGCGCGGCCTGTTCCGTCGCCTGGTTCTCGGCGGTGGTGAAAGCGTCGGCTGCGGCAACGACGCCACTCTTCACGGCTTCGCCAGTCACCTTTCCCCAACTCGTCAGCATGGCTTGACGCCACGAGTTGCCAGCATAGTTGTTGGACAGGGCGATCTTCTTTGCCGACGTCTCGGCAAAGGCGGAAACGGGCATCGCGGCGCAAGCTATAGCGGCCGATGCCAGAAGCATCTTACGGATTGTCATGTCTCTCTCCCTCATGATCGCGCCGGTCAGCGGATCGCTTCACTCCTGTCTGCCCAAAATGGGTTCGAGTGAAAATTGTTCTTGCACTGAGCATCCTCCTCTCAGTAAGGGCAGGATGCGGGGGATCGA
>NZ_JABEPH010000037.1:0-25426 GCF_013004495.1 Rhizobium sp. SEMIA 4085 | reverse complement strand
CCTTGAACCAGGCCCCGCGCGCGGCGAAATCCTGATCGGCGAAACGGTGGGAACCGAGCGCAGTGGAAATGCGCCCCAGCGCCACCTTGGCGTCGGAGACCAGCGGGATGGCGCCGTGCTTGGCCGCGTCATAGCCGGCGAGGTTGATCGAGACGAGCTTGCGGCTCGGATTGCTGAAGATCGCCCAGCTGCCGGTCGTGAAGTCCTGGAAGCGGGTGCCGACGCCAAGGATCAGGTCGGCTCTGGCGGCGGTCTTGTTGCCGCAATCGGTGCCGGTGACGCCCGGCGAGCCGAAATTGAGCCTTTCTTGCCAGTCGATTGCACCCTTGCCGGCCTGCGTCTCGACGATCGGTATATTGTGCGCCTTGGCGAAGGCGAGCAGATCGGCTTCCGCGCCGGAATACAGCACACCGCCACCTGCGACGATGACCGGGTGTGAAGAGGCCTTGAGCACTGCGACGACATCGTCGACTTCGCGCGGATCTGGCTCTGGACGACGGATGCGCCAAGTCTTCGACTCAAAGAAGCTTTCCGGCCAGTCGTAGGCCTCGGCCTGCACGTCCTGGCAAAATGCAAGTGTGACCGGGCCGCAATTTGCGGGATCGGTCATCACCTGCATCGCGCGAGGCAGGACGGTCAGCAGATGCTCGGGACGGGTGATGCGGTCGAAATAGCGGCTGACCGGGCGGAAGCAGTCCGTCACGGTGACAGTGCCGTCATCGAAATCCTCGATCTGCTGCAGAACCGGGTCCGGCCGGCGGTTGGCGAACACATCGCCGGGGATGAATAATACGGGCAGGCGGTTCACATGGGCGAGCGCTGCAGCCGTCACCATGTTCGTCGCGCCCGGGCCGATGGACGAGGTGATCGCCATTGCCTTGCGCCGGCGCTTGGTCTTGGCATAGGCAATTGCCGCATGGGCCATGGTCTGCTCGTTCTGGCCACGCCAGGTGGGCAGTTTATCGCCAATGCCATGCAGAGCCTCGCCAATTCCAGCGACGTTGCCGTGGCCGAAGATCGCCCAGACGCCTTCGATGAAGCGCTCCCCCTCCTCAGTCATCTGTACGGCCAGCCAGCGGAACATGGCCTGTGCTGCCGTAAGGCGAATGGTTCCTGTCATGTCATACCCTCCTGCGCGACGGTCCCGCCGCGTTATTGTCCTGGCTTGCGCTGCGCGCTTCGTCCCAGATTGTGCAGAGCCGCTGATAGCGGGCCTGAATATCCTCGATCGCCTCAGCATCGGCGATGGTGCCAGCAAGCCAGTCGCGTGCGGCCTGCGCGAAGATCGTGCGGCCGACCGCGAAGCCCTTCACCAGCGGGAAGCCGGCCGCGACCTTGAAGCTCGCTGCGAGTTCGGCCTCCGGCGCGTCGAGACCGAGCACCACGATGCCGCGCGTGTGCGGATCGTTTTCATTGATCGCAGCGCAAGCCTTTTCCCAGGCGGCACTGCTTGCCATCGGCTCAAGTTTCCACCAGTCCGGATAGATGCCGATCTCGTAGAACCGCCGGATCAGGACCGCCGTCGTGTCGTCATCGACCGGACCGACCTTGGACGGAATGATCTCGAGCAGGAATTCCAGCCGGTTGCGACGGGTCGCCGCGAACAGCCGCTTGATCGTCTCTTCGTGCGAAGCTCGCATCTGCGCATCGTCGTCGGGATGGCAAAAGCACAAGACCTTGACGACGTTTTCAAGCGCCCACTCGTCAAGTCCACCGAAGTCGGGGCCAAGTTCGGGTTCCAGCGTCAGCGGACGCGAGCCCGGCCATTCGACCGGTCGGCCGACCCAAAGGCCAGTGCCTGACGCGGCGTGAAGCGCACGGCGGCCGAGGCGGTTGTCGCACAGGATGCCATAGCCCGGTCGTCCGCCCTGAACCTCAAGGGCCGCCTTCAGGCAGAGTTCTTTGAAACGGCCAATCTTTTCGGGCGTGGCACCTGCCATGGCCTCCAGCTGCATGCGGTGGTCGAAGGCGAAGACGCGCATGGTGGACCAGTCATTGTGGCGGTTCGTCGCCCAGTGGATCTGCTCGAGGTCGCCATCCTTGCGCAGCGCCTTGTCTTTGATGCCGCGCTTCAGGAAGAAGTCGAGCTCCTCCAACGACGGATAGGCCGGCGTGCAGCCATGGCGGCTGACGGCGAAGGCCCCGCAGGCATTGGCATACTGAAGCGCGCGTGGCCAGGGCGCATCCTCCAGCCAGCCCTTGATGAGACCCGACATGAAGCCATCGCCTGCGCCGAGAACGTTGAAAACCTCGATCGGATAGCCGGGGCCGCTTTCTCCCTCGTCGAGCCTATCCGGTATCGCACCGGTCAGGGCGACGGCGCCGGCCGCGCCGCGCTTGCAGATGAGCGTGGCGGTGGAGACGGCACGCACGGCACGCAGAGCCTCGATCGTGTTCGTCGAGCCGCCGGCGATATGGAATTCCTCCTCCGTGCCGACGATCAGGTCAAAGAGACGCAGCGTCGATTGCAGTTTGGCGGTCACCTTGCCGGATTCGACGAAGCGGCTCTCGCCGTCGCCATGGCCGGCCACGCCCCAGAGGTTCGGACGGTAATCTATGTCGAGCGCGGTCCGCGCGCCATGCTTGCGCGCGAGCTCCAGCGCCTTGAGCACGGCCTTTTCGGTGCGCGGATGGCTGAGATGGGTACCGGTCGCGACAACCGAGCGGGAACGGGCGATCAGCGCCTCGTCGATATCGTCTTCGCAGAGCGCCATGTCGGCGCAGTTCTCGCGGTAGAAGATCAACGGAAAGCGGTCCTCGTCCCGGATGCCGAGGAGCACGAGGGCCGTTAGCCGCTCGGGATCGGTCTTGACCCCGGTGACGTCGACGCCTTCGCGTGCAAGCTCCTCGCGAATGAAGCGGCCCATGTGCTCGTCGCCGACGCGGGTGATCAGCGCCGAGCGCAGGCCGAGGCGGGCGGTGCCGGCAGCCATGTTGGTCGGCGAGCCGCCGATATATTTGTGGAACGACCCCATGTCTTCCAGCCGGCCGCCGATCTGTACCCCGTAAAGATCCACGGACGAGCGTCCGATCGTGATGACATCCAATGACTTGTTCATTTCTTCCTCCGGCACCCGGCTGCAATTGCCTGACGTGCATGGTGCCCGCGCCGCTCGAGGCGCAGGCAGCGGGTTGTCGGCTCAGAGCTTGCCCGAAACGTAGCTGATGCTCTCGCGCACGGCGGTTTCCGGATCTGCCAGTCCATGCACTTCCTCGGCAAAAGGCTCGAAGCTGTAGGGGCCGTCGAAGCCTGCCGCGATGAGCGCCTTGATCTGCGGAATGTTCTCCAGCCGATCTTTGGCATCGACGAGCACGCGGTGGGCGTCGAGCATGTCATCCACTGCGACATTGGGATCGACGACGCCCGAGATGTGGACCAGACCCGTCCTTTCCGCGAAGAACTCTGTCTCGCCGGCCAGGTGGTGATGGAAGGTATCGTGCACGAGTTTGTAGATGCCGCCGCCTTCAGCCGCGTCGATGGCGCGAAGCGCTTCCTTCTTGGTCCTCAGCGAGGAGATCGGGAAGCCGAGAGGTTCAACCAGGCCTGTCAGTCCGCGCTCCTCAAGGATCGGCTTCATGGCCTTCAGCGCCGCGACGAGATCATCGAACGACACTTTCGTGCCGTCGTTTAGCGGGCACATGACAAGCGCTTTGGCGCCGGAAGCGGCCGCATAGTCGGCGAGCGTCACAGCCTTCTTCGGTAATTCACCCGACCAGACGTTGAACGGATAGAGCGCGTTGATCGAGATGATCGTGACGCCGGCGCTCGCTGCAGCCTTTTTGACGACTTCAGGCTCCACCTTCCCAACGATGTCGGGAAGATCGTTGCGGATCTCGACCTCCGTCAGACCCAGATTGCGAGCCGCCGCAAAGAAGTTTTCAAGCGACAGCTTGGGCGCGGTGATGTGGTTGATGGCAAAACGCATGGAGGACCTCAGTTGTAAAGCGCAGGGCGAGCGGGAAGATTAATCGCGACTGCGGCACCCTCTGCTTCCTGCGCGGCTACGCAGGCATCGGATGTGATTGCCGCCACATAACCGTCCCAGGAGTTCGGGCCAGCCGCCGTGCCTTTGGCAGCGGCATTGATGAAGTCCTGCAGCTCAACGTCATAGCTGGCGATGAAGCGATCCTTCCAATCGGTGAGGATATCGTTTTGAAGCTTGGCGCCGAGACGCGTCTGGATTGCCATCGGCTCAGGCAAAGTGGCAACACCGTCTTCGCCAACGACCTCGCACTGAATGTCGTAGCCGTAGTGGCAGTTGACGAAGATTTCGACATCGATGGTCGGGCCCTTGGCAGTCTCCAGAATGACAATCTGGGGATCCCTAAGCTTGGCATGACTGCGCGCTGCCGAACGCGGAAACAGCACACGAGCAGAAACGTAGTCGTCATTCAACAGCCAGCGCAGCACGTCGATTTCGTGAATCATCGTATCGTGGATGGCCATCGGCGTAACATATTGCTCGGGGACGGCCGGGTTGCGATGGGCGGCATGAACCATGATCGGCGCACCGATCTTGGTATCCACGAACTGCTTCAGGGCGACATAACCCGCATCATATCTGCGCATGAAACCGACCTGTACAAGTCGTTTGCCGTGCGCAACTTCTGCATCAACGATGCGCTTGGCGCCATCGGCGGTCGTCGCCAGAGGCTTTTCGCAGAAGCATGGCCTACCGGCAGCGATCGCGGCCAGTACATATTGTTCGTGAGTGGCACCCCAAGAGGTGACAAGCACAGCGTCGACATCGGGTGAGGAAATCAGTTCCTCCCCGGTGGTGAAAATTGCAGCATCAGGCGCAATGTCGCTTTTCACCGCTTCGGCCGAGGCGCGGTTCACGTCACTCAACGCGACGACTGTCGCCCCGCCAAGAACCTGATTGATGCGGCGTGCATGGTCTCGGCCGATTGCACCGGTGCCGATGACACCTATTCTAACAGTCATTTGGAAAGCCTCACTTTCGGTACTTTTTGATGTAATTGTTCATTTCGCTACACATGAACCGTCCAGACTCGTCTGCCTTGTCCTCCCAGGCGAAGACGCAGGAGGTCATAATACCGTCGAAGCCAATATCGGCGAGCGTGCCGAAGAAGTCGTCCCAGGGGACCTCGCCTTGGCCGATATTGAGATGTTGGTGAACACGCGCCTGGGTACCCGGTGGGTTGAGAATATAGCGCAGACCCGACGACGCTTTGTGATTGAAGGTATCGCCCACATGAACGTGCGCGAGAACGTCCTTGGCCTCGCGCAGCATCGCCTTGGTATCGTCGCCAAAGTAAAAGGTGTGCGGGGCGCAATAGAGGAACTTGACGTTCTTCGAATTCACCGTGCGGATGATGTCGAGCGCGGGCTGCAATGTTTCGCACCAGTCTTCCGGATGCGGCTCGACGTGTAAACTGATGTTCTCACGTTCGAAGATCGGTACAAGTTCCTCCATCGAGCGCCACCATGCGTCTTCACAGGCCTCGATCATCGACCCGGTGTGGCAGCAGTAGCACGAGCCTTTGTCGGGGTGCGGACCGCGCCCGAATTCCGAATTCATCGTATCGACTTCCATCTCCACCGCGATTTCGATGGCGCGCTTCCAGTGACGCACAGCGGCCTGACGCTCGGTCTCGTCATTCGAGGCCCAGCGATACATCGGCAACAATGAGGCGATCTTCACACCCTCGGCGGCCAGCGCTTTCTTGAAGGTTTTGATACGCTCAGGGAAAACCCGGGGTGCCTTGAACCATTCCAGAAAATCGGCGCGGGGGCTCAGTTCAATCCATTCATAGCCGAGCTCGCGGACCTTCCGCGGCAGCTCCTCGAGGCTGAGATGACGATGCATGAACGGGTCAAGGGCGATACGCATATGTTGGTTCCTTCGTGTTTTAGCGACATGCCTCAGAAGGCGTCGATTGGTGGGGCCGCGGGATCCGGGAGGAGATCGACCGCGGCCACGGCCGTCATTTTTGGTAGGCGGCCATGTTGTCGGGGGTGACGAGTTCGAACGGTACCCAAAGGGTGCGCTCGCTGGCCTGCTTTCCTGCCAATCTGACAGCCGTCTGGACTGCGGCTTCGCCTTGCTTTGTTGCGTTCTGGAAAACTGTCGCGTCGATGTCTCCGGCCTCCATGGCGGCCAGTCCATCTGGCGTGGCATCGATGCCGGTGATGACAACGTCGTTCATCGCGACGCCAGCCGCCTTCAAAGCCTGAGCCGCGCCAATGGCCATCTCGTCGTTATTGGCAACCACCGCATCGAACTTCAGCCCGGCCGTCAGCCAGGAAGAGACGAGGTCCTGCGCCTGGGTCCTGTTCCAGTTCGCTGTCTGCTTTTCGACGATATCGATCCGGCAACCGGGTTGAGAAAAGACGGCCTCGACATCCTTTGTGCGCACAAGGGCTGCATGGTTTTCAAGCGGCCCCATCAGAATGACGACGCGACCTTTGCCGCCCAGAAGCTTGCAGGCAGCTTTCGCTTCCATCGTGCCGGAATCGAGTTCGTTGGAACCGACAAAGGCTGTGCCTTCCGGCAATCCCGAAGCAAGTTCGGCCGGCGGATGGTTGACGTAGACGAGCGGGATCTCCGCATCAGCTGCCGCCCGTGTGATCGCGGCCGTCGAGTCGCCGTCAACGGCATTCACGATGATTGCATCAACACCGTTGGCAATGAAGTTTTGGATTTGGTTGAGCTGTTTGGCAGGATCGAGTTGAGCGTCCTCTGTGAGGAGTTCGACATTTTTTACCCGTTTTGCTTCATCGCGGATTCCGTTCAGCAGAATCGTCAGAAATGGGTTATCGAACGACGTCATTGTCACCGCCACGCGCGTGCCAGCAAAGGCCGGGGCGGCTAGAAGGCAAAGCGCGGTCGTTATTAAAAGCTGTCTCATTGCAGTTCTCACAAATCGAACTTGGTTTTGGCGCCACAGCTCAGCAAAAGAGGGACGGCCGACCGGCCCTCTTTTGCTTTTGCGAATTCAGGATTTCACGCGCTTGCGTTGCCGGTACACGTCCGCCACCACGGCTGCGACAATGATCACCCCCTTGAGCATTTCTTGGTAATAGGCATCGAGGCGCAGAAAGGTGAAGCCGGAGATAATCACGCCGAAGATGACCATGCCGATCATGGTGCCCGGGATCGATCCGCGCCCGCCCGAGAGCGACACCCCTCCGATAACGGCCATCGCGATCGCATCGAGCTCATAACCTGTTCCCATACCGGCTTGTGCGGTCAGTCCGCGGGAAGCCACCACGATTCCTGCCAGTGCGGATAGAAGACCGGCAACCGCATAGACCTTGACCGTATGCCGTTCGACGTTGATCCCGGACACACGTGCGGCCTGCCGGTTCGCGCCGATCGCATAGGTAAATTTGCCGTAGCGGGTGTAGCGTAGAACAACATGCATGACCGCTGCCACCGCAAGGAAAATAAGCACCGGTGCGAGGCCCTTGCCGATCGCAGCAAAGCTGTCGGTTGGGAAGCTGATGGGTTGGCCCTTGGTGTACCACTTCGCGAACCCGCGTGCCGTCACCATCATGCCAAGCGTTGCAATGAAGGGAGGGATCCTGCTGTAGGCGATCAGGAAACCATTGATCGCTCCACAGGCAACGCCGACCAACAACCCGGCCGCGACCGGCGCGACGACGGGAAGATCGGTCAAACCGGGGTAAAGTGCCCTCGGGAAGGAACTCGCCTGCGCCAGACTCATCGAAATCATGGCGGTCGCACCGACGATCGAGCCGGAACTGAGATCGATGCCGTCGGAGATGATCACCTGGGTGACGCCGATCGCGATGATCCCGATCACCGATACTTGCAGGATCATGATCGCAAGGCGTTGCGTGTTCGCCAGAAAACTTTGTCCCTGCAGAATCCACCCAAGTATCTCGAACGTCAAGGAAATGCCAACGAGCACGAGGAGAATTGTAAGCTCGGACGGCAGACGACGCCGTGACGGGGTGATCTGCGGAATGGTCTGTGTTGTGGTGTTCATGGTGCGTTTCCTCCCGTGTGCGCGGCTAACGCGCAGCAAGGTCCATTATCTTGACTTGATTTGCCTCGGCGCGATCGAGAACGCCCGACACACGGCCTTCATGCATGACGACAATGCGGTCACTCATTCCCAGCACTTCCGGCAGCTCCGACGAGATCATCAGTACGGCGACCCCCTCCGACGCCAGAGCTGTTATCAACCGGTGTATTTCCGCCTTGGCGCCGACATCGATGCCGCGTGTCGGCTCGTCGAGAATAAGGATGCGAGGCTTGGTCAGGAGCCAGCGTGCGATCAGCAACTTCTGCTGGTTGCCGCCTGAGAGATTCTCGACAGCCTCATATAGATTTGGCGTTTTTACCCGAAGCGTTGCTGCCATTTCCTCCGCAAGCTTCGTCACCGTCGATTCATCGACAAACCCCGCCTTTACATGGGATCGCGTAATCAATGCGGATTGGATGTTTTCCAGGCAATTCAGTATCAGGAAGCAGCCAGTTTCCTTGCGATCCTCGGTAAGAAAGGCAAAGCCGTGCGACATTGCCGCGCTGGGACTGTCGATGGTAACCGGCTTACTCTCGACCAGGATTTCACCCGACGTTGCCGGCGTGACGCCAAAAATGGCCTCAGCAACATTGGATCGCTTGGATCCCACCAGGCCAGCCAATCCGAGAATTTCTCCTCGTCTCAGAGAGAAGGAGATGTCGTAGAAGACACCGGGGATGGTGAGGTTCTTGACCTCAAGGACCACGTCACCAATCGGGCAATCGATCTTGGGAAACATATCGGTGATGTCGCGCCCAACCATCATACGGATGATGTCGTCACGGGTTACATCCTTTGAAGAGTGCGTACCGACATATTTTCCGTCACGAAAAACCGTGAACTCGTCGGCAATCTCGAAGAGCTCGTTCATCTTGTGGGTGATGTAGACAATGCCGATTCCGCGTTTCCGCAAGTCGCGGATAATGGAAAAGAGGTGATCCACCTCTCGGTCGGTCAGCGCCGATGTCGGCTCGTCCATGATGAGGACAGAGGATTCGTAGCTAACTGCGCGCGCAATCTCGACCATCTGTTTTTGAGCTACTGTCAGTTCGGACACTTGAGCTCGCGGATCGAGTACGATGTTCAGGCGAGCAAAAAGCTCCTCCGTCATCGTCACCATCTTGGAATGGTCGATGAGTCCAACGCGGTTCTTGGGTTCGCGTCTGATCCAGATGTTCTCCGCCACTGTCATCCAGTTCATCAACTGGAGCTCCTGGTGGATCATCGCGATCCCTTGCTCCAGCGCGTCAAGCGGTGACTTCAGCACTGTCGGGACACCGCGAAGACGTATTTCACCAGCGTCCGGCTGGTATATCCCGGCGATGATTTTCATGAGCGTCGACTTGCCAGCCCCGTTTTCGCCCATCAATGCGTGGACAGTTCCGGGTCTGACGCGAAGCTGCACGTTGTCGAGCGCCAAAACACCCGGGAACTCTTTGCGAATACCCTCGATTGCAAGCAGGCCGTCGGCTTCCGTGGCCTCGAGTACGCGCTTGATAGCTGCCGCTGTGGTGGGACTTACCATGGCTTATCCTCCATCGCTTCGAAATCGAAGGAGGCGGCATATCCGCCTCCTTCGACGCTACGATCTGTTTTAGTTCTTGGCCTGGTAGTCTTTGAGATTTGCCGGGGTGACGAGTTCGAACGGCACATAGCCTTTCTTCTCGACGGTCTCGCCGCGCGCAATCTTCAGGGCCGCGTCTACAGCGCCCTTTCCCTGCCCCGCAGCATTCTGGAAGACGGAGACATCGAGGTCGCCAGCGGCCATGGCAGCAAGCGCATCTTGAGTGGCGTCCACGCCGGAGACAATCACGTCTTTCATGTCTTTTCCGGCAGCTTTCAGCGACTGGATCGCGCCAATTGCCATCTCGTCGTTGTTGGCAATGACAGCGTCAAACTCCACGCCGGCAGATAGCCAGTTGGTCATCAGGTCGGCGCCCTGTGGGCGCGACCAGTTGGCGGTCTGCTCCTCAACGATCTTGATGAAACTGCACTCGGGTGTCGCAATCACGTCCTTGATGTCCTGCGTGCGCATGCGGGCGGCCTGGTTGGAGAGCTCGCCCATCATGACGACGGCTTTCGCCTCTGTCTTCCCAGCCTCCTTCAGAAGGCGGCAAACTTCCTTGGTTTCGAGCGTTCCGGACTCTTTTTCGTCGGAAGCCACGAAGGCCTGCTTTTCGGGAAGCTGGTCCACGTTGACTGGCTGACGGTTCACATAAATCAAAGGAATACCTGCCGCATCGGCAGCCTGCGAGAGCGCAACGGTCGCATCCGTATCAACTGGATTGACGATAATGGCGTCGACGCCGGAGGCGACAAAGTTCTGGACCTGGCTGAGCTGCTTACCAACGTCGTTTTGCGCATCTTCGATCTGAAGTGTAACGCCGTCCTGGGTCTTGGCGTAGTCGGTCATGCCGTTTCGAAGAACCGTGAGAAAATTATCGTCGAAGAGCGCCATCGAGACGCCGATCGTCTCGGCCGACGCGGTCGTCGCCAACATGCTGGCGAAAGCTGCAATAATCAGGTGTTTTTTCATTTCATTCTCCTCCAGAGGTTATCGCGGCGCCAAAAGCCCAGGTCAGCCATTTGGCAACAAGAATTCGCTGACGAAGATCAATGATCTCCATCATCGGTTGGTCAGGATTTTCGTTATCCCGGTGGGGCAGCCTCCTGTCTCCACCACCCGGCAGGACAATTTCCTAGTGGAGGGCCGTCGTCAACGTCTCGTGACGGCTACCGGCTATCAGCGCTGATAGAAACCATGCAGCTGTTCATGATAGAATCCATCAAACCATCACAGACTCTCAGGCACCCAAAGTTGCGCAGGCAGGAAGCGTTGTCCTGGCGTTTCTGCCATGCCGTGTTCGATCGTGTGAACCATGGTGCCAATGAGGTCAGCGCATAATTCACGCAGGGGCGTCTGAAATACGCCGGTGATGCGCCGTTCAAGCAGCGCCTGTCGTGATTCCGGCGTCAGTTCGTTGACGAGGCAGCCGATCTTTTCGCCTTTGTTCGTTTCCTGCAAAGCTTCGATCGCGCCTTCCATCCCGCCCCCGATGCAGTAAACACCCACCAGGTCATCATGGCGAGAAACGGCGTCCATCAGCAGTTCATACGTCAAGCGCCGGGTTTCAAGGTTGATAAGCGCATCCAGCACCTCGAACTCCGGAGCGTATTCCCGCATATAACTGCGAAATCCAGTCTCGCGTAGCGAATGCCCGTGAAATCGGTGACCACCTAGAAGCAGGAGCAGTTTTCCGGGTGAATGCGACAGCTTGGACAGGAGCCATGCGGCGGTCCGCCCCACTTTCATGTTGTTAGTGCCGAGATATGCCTCACGCACGCCTTGGGCAAAGTCGGAAAGCAGCGAGAAGGTAGGAATCCCCTTGGATTTGAGCGTGCTCACCGCCGATGTGACGTCATGATGGTCTGGTCCGATAGCACCAACGGCCTGCACCTTTCCCTTCATGCCAAGCAGCAGCTCTGAAATCTCACCGGGCTCACCGGACTTTGCAAACTGCACATGCACTTGAAGACGCCGGTCCTTGACAGCACGTGCGGCGGCCTGCAGTTCTTCGGCAAATGCTTGATAGAAGGCGTGGCGTTCTTTGCGCAAAACAACGCCCAGATTGTAGGAAGGCATATCTGCCAGCATTCGCTGCCGAATTATATTTGCGCCGTGAAATCCGACCCGCTCGGCAGCAGAGAACACTCGTTTTGATGTTTCTTCGCGCACCGGGAGTCGGGCATTCAACACGCGATCGACTGTTGCAACGCTAACGCCAGCCGCTTCTGCGACGTCCGCAATCGTGGGACGCTTCATCGAGATCACCTCAGGGAAAGACAGGATTTCTTCACAATGTGACATAGATTGTCATGCGGATTGAGAGAAACCAATCAGCAATGCAAAAAATATCTGTCCTTGTTCTAGCTGCAGGGCGATGAGGCCCTTTCGCTCATGATTTAGGTGGAGTTTGATGCGTCACGTCGCCTCGCCGCCGGCGTCAAGTCCAGAATCGAGGTCGCCGCAAGGTCATCGTTTGGACCGACGATCGCCGAGCTCCGATCAACAGTCACGCGGCATAATCCCCCTGGACACGGCTGCGGACGGGATGGTCCGGCAATCGGAACTGACCAACGATCTCCATAAGCGTTTCGGCCTCGTCGGCGCGTTGCCGGGTCGCCGCGTTGGTTTCTTCGACCATAGCCGCATTGCGCTGCGTCATCTGGTCCATTTCGTTGACAGATGCATTGACTTCGGCAAGCGCGTTTGACTGATCACGGCTCGCAGTCGCTATCGTCGCCACCCTCTCGGCGACCGTATCCGCACGCATTTATTCCTCTCGTACTTCAGAGCGTAGCCACTCCTGAAACTCATCGGCGATGGGAAGGCTCTGTTTTTCCTCGGGGCGGACGACGTAATACGCGTTTTCGGTTCTCATCGTGCTGGACGTCAGGGGTAGGAGCATGCCGGTCCTTAGCTCCTCCTCTATCAGATAAGTTGGCAGAAGCGCCGCACCGAGCCCGGCTATCGCTGCTGCAACCATCATCGAAAACTGGTCAAATCGGAGCCCGACATACGCATTGTCTACGATCGAACTTTGTAGTCGAAACCAGTCCGACCATAGCTTTGGCCGCGTCGTAAGGTGTAGCAATGGAATGGTAGAGAGATCGCCTGCTGCCTCTCGCCTCGCCCGTTCGGCGAGTGCTGAACTTGCTATCGGCATAACGGTCTCATGGCAGAGGAACGTCGGGGTGCCACCTGCCCATATAGGTTGTCCGTAATGGATAGCGAGATCGAAACTATCCTCCATGAAGCTGAAGGGCTTCGAACGAGATTCTATCGTTAGCGCAACATCTTGATGCGTCTCGAGGAAACGCCCTAGGCGGGGGACGAGCCATTTCGCGCCAAAGGTTGGAAGTGTCGCTATCTTTAGCGATGCGCGCGTGCGACCTGCTGCCGCCGCATCGATCATAAGCCGTTCCGATCGTGCAAGAAGATCCTTAACCTCCGGCAGCAGCCTTTGTCCGGCCTCAGAAAGGATGACACGTTGACGAATGCGCTCGAAAAGCTTGAGGCCAGTCTGCCGTTCCAGATCTGCAATCTGGCGGCTGATCGCGCTCTGGGTCAGGTTTAGCTCTTCTGCTGCGCGCGAGAAATTCGCGTGGCGGGCCGCACATTCAAACGCTTGAAGGGTCACAATGTCTGGCACCAGGCTTCGACGCATACCTATTCCATTTTCGCATAAAGTTAACCGCACAAGTCACAACACGTGGCTGCCACAGAAGAGTATATTGCATTTCCAGCATCAAGTCACAAACTCTTCAAAGGTCTAAAACAATGACGAAGCATGTCACATCGAGCGACATCCGCGCCGCGTTTTCTGAAGCGATGTCGGCCATGTATCGCACCGAGGTCCCTGCTTACGGAACTCTGATGGATCTCGTGGCCCGGGTTAACAAGGAAGCACTTGCCGCCAATCCCGCACTTAGGGCTCGCCTTAAAGCGACAGACAATCTTGATCGGATATCTGAGGAGCGTCACGGTGCAATCCGCTTGGGAACGGCGGACGAGCTTGCGATGATGCGGCGCGTCTTTGCGGTCATGGGTATGTATCCGGTTGGCTACTACGATCTATCCACGGCAGGAGTGCCCGTCCATTCGACTGCGTTTCGGCCGGTCGGCGAGGAAGCCCTTAAGCGCAACCCTTTTCGGGTCTTTACGTCTTTGCTTCGCCTCGACCTTATCGCGGACGAGACCTTGCGCAAAGAAGCGGCCGACATTCTCGCCAAGCGGCAGATTTTCACCAGCGGCGCAGTCGAGCTGACCGAAAAGGCGGAAGTCGAAGGTGGGCTGTCCAAAGAGGATGCGGATCGTTTCGTTGCGGAAGTGTTGGAGGCATTCCGCTGGCATGACAAAGCTTTAGTCGATGCCGATATGTATCATCGTCTGCACGATGCCCATCGCCTGATCGCCGATGTCGTTTCCTTCAAGGGACCACACATCAACCACCTCACCCCTCGCGCGCTTGATATCGACAAAGTGCAGGCGCTGATGCCCGAATACGGAATTTCCCCGAAAGCAGTCGTTGAAGGACCGCCGACGCGCGACTGCCCGGTCCTGCTGCGCCAGACCTCTTTTAAGGCGCTTGAAGAATCGGTGTCATTTGAAGACGGTCGGGGACGCTGGAAAGCCGGCTCCCATACGGCGCGCTTCGGCGAGATCGAACAGCGGGGCATTGCCCTTACCCCAAAAGGCAGGGCTCTTTACGACAAGCTTCTCGACAATTCCCGCAAGGTCGTGCGTCCGGCGGCGGATGGCTCGAACGCCAAGGCCTACGAAGCGGCGCTTGCGCAAACGTTTCATGTATTCCCCGACAACTGGGCGGCCATCCGCGCTGATGGGCTAGGGTATTTCAGTTACTCGCTCACGGAGAAAGGGAAGAAAGGCTCTGTGCTGCCGGATGCAAGCATAGATTGCCTCATTGCAGACGGCCTGATCCAGTTTGATCCCATCGTTTACGAGGATTTCCTTCCCGTCAGCGCCGCGGGCATTTTTCAGTCGAATCTTGGCGACGGCGCACAGCAGGAATTCGTGGCTGGTCCAAATCAAAAGCGCTTCGAAGCAGACCTCGGTGCGCAAGTTCTGAACGAATTTGATCATTATGCGCACATTGAGAAAGCTTCACTGGATGCCTGCGTCTCGCAGCTGAAAAATCGTCCCGCCGCCGAGTGAACCGTCACAGAAATCGCGCAAGCAGAAGCCGACCTGGAGTCCCAAAATGAACGTTTCCGTAAAGACTGTTTCCGTTACTGAAGAAGCCACCGCGATACTCGGCCGCCTCGGCGTGGCAAAATCACGTTACAGCGAAGGCGACCTTGTTGCCTTCTCTCCGATTACTGGCGAACAAACGGGCAAGCTGAAAGCGATGAGTTCGGCAGAGGCGACCAAGCTGATCGACCAGGCTCACGAGGCCTTCCAGACGTGGCGCCTCGTGCCCGCACCAAAACGCGGCGAACTTGTTCGTCTCCTCGGCGAGGAACTCCGTGCCGCCAAGACGGATCTGGGCCGCCTCGTTTCGATCGAAGCAGGCAAAATTCCGTCCGAGGGATTGGGCGAAGTGCAGGAAATGATCGACATCTGCGATTTTGCTGTCGGCCTTTCCCGCCAGCTTTACGGTCTCACAATTGCTACCGAGCGCCCGGGCCACCGTATGATGGAAACCTGGCATCCCCTCGGTGTCATCGGCATCATTTCCGCCTTCAATTTCCCGGTCGCCGTTTGGGCCTGGAACGCAGCATTGGCTTTGGTCTGCGGCAACAGCATCGTGTGGAAACCATCGGAGAAGTCGCTGCTTACAGCATTGGCGTCGCAGGCAATTCTCGAACGCGCCCTCAAGCGTTATGGCGAGGCTCCGGAAGGCCTCTCGCAGGTTCTGATCGGCAATCGAGCGATCGGTGAGGTGCTCGTTGATCATCCAAAGGTTCCGCTCGTGTCAGCGACGGGTTCCACTCGCATGGGCCGCGACGTCGGCCCGCGGCTGGCCAAGCGTTTCGCTCGCGCCATCTTGGAACTTGGCGGCAACAACGGCGGCATCGTATGTCCCTCAGCTGATCTCGACATGAGCCTTCGAGCCGTCGCCTTTGGCGCGATGGGCACGGCTGGCCAACGGTGCACGACCTTGCGTCGCCTGTTCGTCCATGAAAGCATCTATGATCAGCTCGTACCGCGCCTGAAAAACGCCTATGAGAGCGTTACTGTCGGGGATCCGCTGCAGTCGACAGCGTTGGTCGGACCGCTTATCGACAAAATCGCTTTTGAAAACATGCAGAAGGCACTTGTTGAAGCCAAGGCGCACGGCGGCACCATTTCCGGTGGGCAACGTGTGGATGTCGGTCACGATCTGGCATTCTACGTCAGGCCGGCGCTTGTCGAAATGCCCAAACATGAAGGCCCGGTTCTGGAAGAGACCTTCGCACCTATTCTGTACGTCATGAGATACAGCGATTTCGATGCCGTCATCGCCGATCACAATGCGGTGGGTGCGGGCTTGTCTTCCTCGATCTTCACCCTGGACATGAGGGAAGCCGAGCGATTCGTAGCTGCCGATGGCTCCGATTGTGGCATCGCCAACGTGAACATCGGCACGTCGGGTGCAGAGATCGGCGGTGCGTTCGGAGGCGAAAAAGAAACCGGAGGCGGCCGTGAATCCGGCTCCGATGCCTGGAGAGCCTACATGCGTCGTACGACGAACACGATCAACTATTCGAAATCGCTGCCCCTGGCACAGGGCGTTTCTTTTGACATCGAATAGGACGTGCGCGTTTCATGACGATCTCAACAAAAATCGAAGAAGCGGGCTTTAAACCGGCTTCGCGGATCGCCTCGATTGGCGTTTCGAAGATTCTCCAGGTCGGCGCACGCGCCGCTGCTATGAAGCGCGATGGTCTGCCGGTCATCGTGCTGGGGGCGGGCGAGCCTGATTTCGATACGCCGGAGAACGTCAAGGAGGCGGCTAAGGCCGCCATCGACGCTGGCGAAACGAAATACACCGCTCTGGACGGCACGCCAGCCCTGAAGAAGGCGATCGTCGAAAAGTTCAGACGGGAAAACGGCATCGACTACGATATCGACGAGGTTACAGTTGCGACAGGCGCCAAGCAGATCCTGTTCAACGCCTTTATGGCGACGCTCGATCCCGGCGACGAAGTGATCATCCCGACGCCTTACTGGACTTCCTATTCCGACATCGTCGAGATTTGCGGTGGTGTGTCAGTCCTTATACCGTGCGACGCCAAGGCCAACTTCCGTCTCCAGGCCGAACAGCTGGAAACGGCAATCACATCGAAAACCCGTTGGATTCTTCTTAACTCGCCGTCCAACCCATCGGGCGCTGCCTACAGCGCCGAGGATTACCGCCCCCTCCTGGATGTTTTGATTCGTCATCCGCATGTCTGGTTGATGGTCGACGACATGTACGAGCACATCGTCTATGACGATTTCGCAGTTGCGACACCTGTCGCGATCGAGCCTCGACTGAAGAATCGGACATTGACGATCAACGGTGTATCGAAAGCCTACGCGATGACGGGCTGGCGCATCGGTTATGCGGGTGGCCCGAAGGCTTTGATCAAAGCGATGGCGGTGATTCAAAGCCAGGCGACGTCCTGCCCCTGTTCGGTCAGCCAGGCTGCCGCGGTCGAGGCTCTGAACGGGCCCCAGAAGTTTCTGAAGGAGAGACAGGAGAGCTTCCGTCGTCGTCGCGATCTTGTTGTCGAGCGCCTGAACGATATCGACGGGTTGGATTGCCGTACTCCTGAGGGTGCTTTCTATACTTTTTCCAGTTGCGCCGGCGTTTTGGGCAAACTGACGCCGAAAGGTAGGAAGATCGAGGCCGACCATGACTTCACCGACTATCTTTTAGAAGAGGCCCACGTCGCGGTCGTCCCTGGCTCGGCCTTTGGCCTATCTCCCTATTTTCGGATTTCGTACGCGACTTCGCAAGCCGAATTGATGGAAGCGCTCAATCGTATCAAGCATGCTTGCTCTGCATTGCGGAATTGATGTCATTGCCTGGTTCGAGGTGTGTATAGACTGATGATACCGCGTCTCCATTCCGCTTCTGGAAAACAGCAGTTGCCGCCCGGCTTTGTCGAGAGGCTCAGCGAAGTCGGGTTCGATGGCGACGTGGAACAGCGTGCAATGTCGCGCACTGTCTTCGCAACTGACAATTCTATCTACCAGGTAACCCCGACAGCAATTCTGTTTCCACGAGATGCCGACGACCTGAAGAAGATTGCAAAGGCGCTTTCCGATCCTCGTTTTGCGGATCTCACCATCGCCCCGCGCGGGGGCGGCACGGGGACGAACGGCCAGTCGCTCACCTCGGGTATCGTGGTGGACTGCTCACGGTACATGAACCAGATCCTGGAAATTGATCCGGCGAGAAAGGTGGCCCGAGTCCAGGCAGGTGTTGTCAAGGACCAGTTGAACCGAGCCTTGGAGCCACACGGATTGTTCTTTGCCCCGGAGCTTTCGACCTCGAACCGGGCCACAATCGGTGGCATGGTGTCGACCGACGCCTGCGGCCAAGGATCGTGCCTTTACGGCAAGACCTCGAATCACGTGGTTGGGCTTCGTATCGTGCTCATGGACGGCTCCGACTGGTGGTCGCGTCCGATGGATGAAGAAGCATTTGCCAAGACCCTGGCGAGGGGTGACCGGATCGGCGACGTTCACAGGACGGTTGAACGCATCGCACGAGAAAAGCGCGAACGCATAGAGGAGGTTTTTCCCAACCTCAATCGCTACATGACAGGCTACGATCTAGCTCATATCCGTCGCGCCGACGGCCGCTTCGATTTGAACGCCGTTCTGTGCGGCTCGGAAGGCACCCTTGCCATGATCGCCGAGGCAGAACTCAATCTTCTGCCGATCCCGGCGCAGGTCGCCCTCCTCAACATCCGCTACAGCGACTTCAACGCCGCGCTGGAAGACGCTCGCACCCTGAGCGCCCTCAATGTCGCCTCTGTCGAGACGATCGACGAGAAGGTGCTGGGGCTTGCAAAGAACGATATCGTCTGGACCGACATAGCCCGGTTCTTCCCCGAGAACCACACAGACGTGGCAAACGGCATCAATCTCGTCGAGGTGCTGGCCGACGATGAGGCCGAACTCCAACGAAAGCTTGCCGCGGTCACGGCGGTGCTCGATGAAGAACTGGATACCAACCGCCTCAGCTATACTGTGGCGCGCGGACATGCCGACGTCGAGGCGATATGGAATATGCGCAAGCGCGCTGTCGGATTGCTCGGCAATGTGGACGGCCCCGTCCGTCCTGTCGCCTTCGTCGAGGATACAGCTGTCCCGCCTGAGAATTTGGCTGCCTATATCCGCGAATTTCGCGCGCTACTTGACAAGGCGGGCCTCTCCTACGGGATGTTCGGTCATGTCGACGCGGGGGTGCTGCACGTACGGCCGGCACTCGACTTGACCCGTGACGATCACGTACCTTTGCTGCGCCACATCAGCGACGCCGTAGTGGCGCTCACTCGCAAACACGGCGGCGTTCTGTGGGGCGAGCACGGTAAGGGCGTGCGCTCGGAATATGTGCCGGAATTCTTCGGCGACCTTTATCCTTGCCTCCAAGACATCAAACGGGCTTTCGATCCGAACAACCGCCTCAACCCGGGCAAGATCGCCGCGCCGTCCACAGCGTCACTGCTCAAGATCGACGAAGTGCCTTTAAGGGGCGCTTTCGATCGCATAATCGGTAACGAAATACGCGCAGCCTTCGACAATGCCGCCTATTGCAACGGCAACAGCGCTTGTTTCGACTTCGACGAGACGAGCCCCATGTGTCCCTCCTACAAGGCGACCCGCGATCGGCGATACTCGCCAAAAGGACGCGCCATGCTTGTGCGGGAATGGCTGCGCCTGCTTGGCGAGAAGGGCATTGATCCACGCAAGGAGTCCGTGCGTCTGCGCCGGCGACACCCATTCTTGAGCCTGACGGCACGTGTCATAAACAGCCTTAACCCAAGAAATCGCAACGACTTTTCCCACGAGGTTCGAGAAGCAATGGACACCTGCCTTGCGTGCAAGGCTTGTGCCGGGCAGTGTCCCGTGAAGGTCAGTGTGCCGGCGTTCCGCTCTAAGTTTCTGGAGCTGTATTATGGCCGTTACTTGCGTCCACTAAAGGACTCGATGGTTTCCGGTATCGAAACCACCCTCCCTTTGATGGCGCGCACCCGTCCGCTCTACAATCTCGTCGCCGGCACATCGCCTGGCAGGCGGCTGATGCGGGAGATTGGGTTGACGGCACTTCCACTTCTACCGCGGCGCTCATTTTACGAGGAAGTCCGCCGTTTGGGTGTGGAGATCGCTCACGCGAGAGAGATCGAGAAGCTATCGCCAGATGAAAAGGATCGGGTTGTCGTATTTGTTTTCGACAGCTTCACATCCCATTTCGAACCAAACGTGCCGGTTGCAGCCATTCGCGTTGCTCGTAAGATGAACTTGATCCCGTACCTCGCCGCATACCATCACAATGGTAAAGCATTGCACGTTCATGGGTACCTCGGTCGTTTCGAGAAAGCGGCCGCAAAGACGGAACGTTACCTCCGAGCCCTAGCAGACGCCGGCATTGCTCTCGTTGGGCTGGATCCCTCAATGACGCTTGTCTACCGCAGCGAGTATCTCGGATTATGGACGAGCGGACGCAAGGCGACCGTTCTTCTTCCGCAAGAATGGCTTGCAGAGAATTTGAGCAGGCTATCGATTAAACCTATTCCATCGCCATCACCCAAATACAGCCTCCTTCCTCATTGCACCGAGCGTAGCAACCTTCCGTCCGCCCCAAACCAGTGGAAGTCGGTTTTTCAGGCTCTTGGCGCAAGTGTGCATGTAGAAATTGTAGGATGTTGCGGAATGGCCGGAACCTTTGGTCACGAGGTCCGCAACCGCGGCATCTCGGAGCAGCTTTACGCCATGAGTTGGGCGCGATCTGTAGCTGAAGCATCGAAAGACAAGGTCGTCATGGCCACAGGTTATTCGTGCCGATGCCAGGCAAAGATAATCGATGGCAGGTCTCTACCTCACCCGCTGGAGGTGATCTACACCATGCTCGATTGAAGTGTCGTTTCGTTTCAGCCGGAGGCTGAGTTGCTATTGTGAGGTTCGACAGCGGTCCAAAACGAGTTGCCATGACGGGAATCGGGAACCCGTTTGGCTCCGTCGAGACCGTGAACCTGTCCATTCTGACGATTTGTAGTGGCAGTGACACGCGAAATGCCTGGCAGATCCGCGAACGATTCCGCGCTCAGCATCTCGTCCTCGGCGAGGATTTCCGCCACGCGGCGGCGGCCGCGTTCCCGTGCGGCGGCAAGCGCGCCCTGCAGTTCATCAGCCGGCTCAGTCACTTCCTCTACCGGAAATAAATCCTCGCGAGCCAGCGGCCCTTGATGGGAATCCAACCCTTGGCCCTGCAATCTTGGAGCATCGGCCGAGTGTGCCTTACGCAGACTTGCTGGAAGACCGGAAATCTGCTGCTCAGCTATTGCTGCCGCGAGGCTCGAAAGCATCGTCTGGTAGCCGGTGAGGAGGCGACGAGGCACTTGGGACTGAGCAGATCGAACCGTGAAATTGGGTTTTCGGGCTAACTCACTCAGCGGCATCAACCTGCCGCAGGAGTCAGGTAGTGTCTGCATTTTGCAATGCAGCACACAATTCCTGCACCGAAAAACGATTCCTACTTTACAACGATATTATAATCTGTGAAGTAGTGCATCACTTCACAGATGGGACTGATGCCTTGAACCCGACACGCTTTGCCACCCGCCTCAATTCATTTGCTTCTGCCGCTCACCGGGAATGGCCGGGCCAGCCTACAAAGCCGTCGGTCGTGCAGATGGCCAACCGCGCCGCCCGGGTGAAAGGACTGACCGACCTCGACCTGAACTACCCCGACCACGTGACTGAGAATCCAAAGGAACTTTCGCAAAGGCTCAGCAATCTCGGACTTTCGATCAATGGCTTCGCTATGCGCTACTATACAAATCCTGCCTTCAAGCTCGGCGCCTTCACACATCCGGATGAAGTCGTCCGGCGCGAGGCGATCGATCTGACGAAGAAAGGGATCGATGCCGCCCGTGAAGCCGGGTCGAGCTTGATGACGATATGGCTCGGCCAAGACGGCTTCGATTACGCATTCCAAGTCGATTATGAGAAGATGTGGCAACACGAAATAGATGGTATCCGTGAAGTTTGCGAGCACGATCCCGATTGCCTGATCTCGATCGAGTATAAGCCGAACGAGCCCCGCTCGTATAGCCTGATGCCCGATGCGGCCACGACGTTGCTCGCCATCAAGGATGTCGGCGCAAAGAATCTGGGCGTCACGCTCGACTTCGCGCATGTCCTCTACGCCGATGAGCAGCCTGCATTCGCTGCCGCCATGATCGCCCGCCACAGCCGCGTGCTCGGTGTCCATCTCAATGACGGCTATGCGAAGCGCGACGACGGGCTGATGGTCGGGGCAGTCCATACCCTTCAGACGATCGAGTTGCTCCGCCAGATCAGGCGCGACGGCTACGACGGCGCGATTTATTTCGACACGTTCCCAGATATGACCGGGCTCGATCCGGTTCACGAATGCGAGGTCAACATCAAGACTGTCCAGCGGATGTTGAAGGTCGTTGACCGCCTCGAGCAGGACAATCGTCTCGCAAGCGCGATTGTCCGACAGGACGCCGTTTCTACGCAGGCCATCGTACAGGAGCTGATGTTCGGCGCGGAGCACTGAACCACCAAGCCCTCCGGGAGGAAAACATGAAGAGAATTTTCGCTGTGGCTCTCGCCGCAACCCTTTGTGCTGGCATCGCGACAGCACAGGAACTGAAGCCCCTCAATTCGGATTCTGAACCAGACCGCATGGACTGGTCCGAACTGGAAACGAAATTCGGTGCGCTACCGACGCTGCCCGAAGCTTTCAGGGTCGGTGGCGTCTCCAAGACCCTGACCAATGAATACTGGCGTTCGCTCGGCCAAGGCTATCAGAAGTTCGCGGACAAGGTCGGCGTGACGGTGGCCTATCAGGCCGCCCAGAGCGAGGGCGACCAGCTCGGCCAGCTGACGATCGCCGAGGGCATGGTCACGCAGGGCTACAACGTGCTGCTGGTGTCGCCGCAAACCGACGCCAACCTCCAGCCCGTCATTGAACAGGCGAAGGCTGCCAACGTGCCTGTCGTTAACGTCAACGATGCTGTGATCCCGCAGGCGGAGCATTACGTCGGCAATGTCCAGCGAGACAACGGCGTCCGAGTCGCAAAATGGTTCATCGAGAACCGTCCGAATGGCGGCAAAGTCGCGATAGTCGAGGGTCAGGCGGGTGTTTATGCAGCCGTCCAGCGCACTGATGGCTTCAAGAGCACGATCGAAGACGGCGGCAAATTCACCGTCGTCGCGAGCGTGCCCGGCAATTGGGACCGCCAGATGTCCTATGATGCGGCAACCAATATCCTCCAGCAGCATCCCGACCTCGTCGGCTTCTACTGCAACAACGACGGCATGGCGCTTGGCGTTGTCGAGGCCGTGAAGGCCGTGGGCCTGGAGGACAAGGTCGTCGTCTTCGGCACGGACGGCATTTCTGATGCCTACAAGTCGATCGCAGCTGGCGAACTGACGGGCACCGTCGACAGCTTCCCGGTGTTGACGGGTGAGGTCGCGATGGAAGTGGCGCTCCGCCTCGTCGCAGACCAGAAGTTGCCGCGCGTGGTCGCAACGCCTCAGGCTCTCATCACCAAGGAAAACATCAACGACTTCCAAGGCGAAGGTGTCGATGTGCGCACGGTGCTGATGAAAGCGGCCGGAAAGTAGACGCCTCCCAAGCGGGACGGTCGGCATAGCCGGCCGTCCAAACTCTCAAAGGTTGGATTTCCATGGCTGTTCCCAGATTGGCGTTCGAGAATATCTCCAAAGTCTTTCCCGGCGTCAAAGCGCTCTCCGACGTCTCCTTCGATGTCGCGCCCGGTGAGATCCATGCGCTGCTTGGCGAGAACGGTGCCGGCACGTCGACGCTGCTTCGCATCCTGTCGGGTGTCTTTCGTGCGACGGAAGGGGAAATCAAGATCGACGGCGCGGCCCATCACTTCAAGCGTCCCGAAAGCGCTCGCCAGGCCGGGATCGCCATGATCCACCAGGAGCTGCAACAGGTGCCGCATCTCACTGTGGCGCAGAACATGTTCCTCGGTCACTCGCTGACCCGTTTCGGCGGCATCGTGGTCAATCGCCGGGAACAGGAACGGCGCGCCGCCGAGGCCCTCGCGATGATCGATCCTACCATCAATCCGGCCGCTCCCATTTCCACGCTGAAGGTTGCGCAGCGGCAGGTCGTCGAAATCGCCCGCGCGCTGTTGGACAAGGCGAAGATCATCGCCATGGACGAACCCACGTCGAGCCTGACACCGAGCGAATTCGAACGATTGGCCGATATCATCGAGCGGCTGTCGACGCGCGGCGTCTCAATCATCTACGTGTCCCACAAGATGGACGAGGTGTTCCGCGTCTGCCAGCGCGCCACGGTCATGCGCGACGGTAAGGTCGTCGGGATGGTCGATCTGAAGAAGACCGCAACGGCCGAGGTCATCGCAATGATGGTTGGCCGCGAGCTCCTGGCCGAGGAGCACCACTCGCATGCAACGACGACGACGAGTGTCGAGGCGCGGAATCTCAACACAGCTCGCGTCCGCGACATTTCCTTTGACCTTCACAAAGGCGAGGTCCTGGGCGTGGCAGGTCTCGTTGGTTCGGGTAGGACTGAACTCTTGCGCGCGCTCTCAGGCGCCGACAAGGTGACGTCGGGCACCATCAAGGTCGACGGGAAGCTGCTCACTCTCTCCAATCCACGCGCGGCCATTGCCGCAGGCATCGGCCTCCTTCCCGAAGAGCGCAAGCGCGAAGGCATCATTCCAGACCGGTCCGTCACCATCAATATGGCGCTGCCATCGATGAACCGTTTCTCGAAAGGCGGGTTCATCAACCACCGGAAACTCAAGCGGGCTGCAGAAGACCTGCTCAAACGCGTCAACCTGAGACCATTCCAGCTCGATCGGCAGATCCGGTTGTTTAGTGGCGGCAACCAGCAGAAGGCGATCATCGCACGGTGGCTGGCGGCGGGCTCGCGCATTCTGTTGTTCGACGAACCGACGCGAGGCATCGACGTTGGCGCGAAATCCGAAATCTACCACCTCATCGAGGTCCTCGCTGCAGAAGGTCATTCGGTGATTGTCGTCTCCTCAGAGCTTCCGGAAGTGATGCGGGTCTCCGACCGCGTCCTCGTCATGCGTGACGGCATTATTGTCGCAGAACTCGGTCGCGACGAGCTTTCCGAAGAAACCATCGTCTCCCATGCCGTTGGGAAGGCCGACAGTCGCCCTGGCGCGGCATGACCAACAGGAACAATTCCATGTCTGACACGACCCAGAATGCCGCAGTGCCCTCGTCCAAACTGTTCGGATCCTTCTCGGTACGAGATACCGGCACCTTGATCGGCCTGATTGCCATCGTGGTGCTCTTCGGATTGCTTGCCCCTGACTTTGTATCCCAGCGAAATCTGCTCAACATCCTGCAGCAATCGAGCATCAATGCATGCCTGGCCCTCGGGATGACGCTGGTGATCATCTCTGGCGGCATTGATCTTTCGGTCGGCCCTACCGCGGCAATCGCCGCCGTGATCACAGCGACGCTGCTTGTTGCGGGCATACCCGTTCCGCTCGCCATTCTGGCCGGCCTCGGCATCGGCGTCATTTGCGGTCTCGTCAACGGTGTGCTCGTAGCTTACGCCGGATTGCAACCGTTTATCGTCACGCTCGGCACACTGAGCACATACCGCGCCATTGCGCTGATCTATAC